>JBBQYT010000198.1:0-5288 GCA_038208385.1 Longimicrobiales bacterium
GTTCCAACCGCTGAGCCATCGCCTGCGGCACTTCCGGTTACGTGCGTGCCATGACCATTGGTATCGATCTCGGGACACGACGATGTACTGCCGTTGATGCCGGCCTGGATGTCCGCCGGCGAGCAATACGCGCCGTACGAAAACCCGGCCGGCGGCGTTTTGCCCGATGTCGTAGTCGCAGTCTGATCCCAAATGCCGAGCAGACGCGTCCTGCCTGCGCCATCGATGAAATCATCGTGATGGTAATCGATGCCCGTATCGTATATACCGACAATGACACCCTGGCCGGCAGTGCCGGACCATGTGCTGCCGTTGCGCTGGCGCACGAGATCCGCGCCAATTGCACGCACGCTCGAGTCATTGACCACATCGATGAGATGATCTGCATCGATGCGAATGACGCTCGAGGATGTGGTGATTGAAGGCAGTGTCAGCATTGGAATGCGCGCTGTGACGACCGAGCCGCCATCGGGCAGCGGAATCACGGAGCCGATGTCCGCCCGCGCGGCGCGCAGCGCATCGAGACCGGCATTCGAGCTGATGCGCACGATCGTACCGATTCGGACGTCGCCGTCAGGAGCGCGATCGATGACGAGCGCACCTCCGAGCGGACGATCATCACCCGGATCGATGCGACGCCCTCGTGCAAGCCGCGGATACTTCGCAAACAGCTGTTGCATCTGGGGCGTCAACGCGCGCCGTAGCGCGGGATCCACACGCGGCGTGCGCCCCTGCGCGAAAACGTCCGCGCGCAAAAGCATCAAGCTCACTCCCGCAATAACTGCAGTACCAAGAAGCCGATTCATTCAAGTCCAGATGCTGGGAATTCGATTATCACTGGTGTAAAGGCACATCCTTCGAAAGCTGGGTGACGGCAAGAAATTGCAGCCGCTCGAGCCGCGCAACATTGCCCGCGCGCATGCGTCCGGTCAAAACATCGCTGATTTCACTTCCGATTGTTACGCCCGCTTTCGCGAGCGCCCGACGGTCCTCTGCACGAAGTGGCGCTGTGCTCCGCATCAGAACGGAGATCACACTGTCGGGGTGTGTTTTCGCGATTCTGCGGATTTCGGGGTCGATCCTGGGCGTTTGCCGGTTGTCACCGTTAGCTGATGCGGCACAGCCGAGCGCGGAAACCAGAGCCACGGCAATAATGGCACACGACGCGCGCAGCAGCGAAGCCAAAGGCTCTCCATCAAGGAAGTAAACTGTCCGGATTCAACAACTTAGGGGGATGACGCGGGAAGTGCACCGGCTTCGTGGCTACCCCGGCTGCGGAGGTGGGTTCCGGGGTAGGACAGCACTCACTCCTCAAAAAAACTCAGACCGTGACGGCTCCAACTTCGCCGGCAATGCGCTTGGCGATCGGGCCGGGCTCCTGCGCCTTGAACTGCTTCGGCGAGCCACCTGCAGCCATCTCCTCGAGGGCACTCAGCAGCTCGTCAGCCTGACTGAGCGTCGCTGCATCGACGTGCTTGCGGGCGGTCGCGATCGAATCGCGAATGTGATCCCGGGCAAAATCGACGGCACCCGTGAGAATTGCGCCGCGCGCGAGCGTCAGGTGGAGTGACGCGTATAGCTGCGGCTGGCGGGCCACTTCGCTGATACGTTCGACGACACGCGCGCGACGCGTAAGGAAAGACTTTGTGTCACCGGCCTCTGCCGCGGCGAGTGCCTGTTCGGCCTGCACCATGAGGGCGGATACTGTCGATGTTGTCGAAAGCACCGCGTCATAGGCTGCCTCGGCGTTCGCGAACAATCCCACGCGACGGAATGCGCGCGCCATCAGCAGCATCAGCGCAGCGCGCACTTCATCGACGGGAGCCGACCGGAAAGCGGTCCAGGCAAAGTGCAGCGAGCCCTCGACGTCATCGGCGGCCAGGGACAATTCGGCGAGCTGTTGTGCGGCGATTGCAGTGACGCGCGCATCCTGCCACTCGAGTCCGCGGTCCAGCGCGGACTGCAGAACCTTCCGTGCTTCCTGCGGCTGATCGCGATTCGATGCGAGTGCGGCGAGACCCTGAACGGCGCGCGCCCAGCCAACTCGCTCGTCAGCCTGAAGCGCGAGCTGCGCTGCCTTCTTCAATGCGACTTCCGCTTCGTCCCCGCGACCTACTGATTCGTAGAGCGCACCAATCGCACGGAGTGCATCGGCTTCACAGGACGCATGGCGTTGTGATGTCGCGAGATCCTGCGATGTGAGGAAGCACTCCTCCGCTGCGTAGATATGCCCGAGCTCTCTGGCGACTGTCCCTACTTCGAGCAATGCCTTACACACGGATGCTGGCGAGCGCGCTTGCAGCACGTGCAGAAAATCGGCGAGGCGTGCGCGCTCGATGTCACGTGTCGCGAGCTGACCGAGCTCTTCGCGTACGCCCTCGATCTGTCGTTCGAACGACGCAGTGGGCACGCGCTCGAAGCCCTCGCGAATCGCGCGTCGCACCATCCGCACGGCGAGGAATCGGAGGCGCGCGCGCCGACCGAGGTCCGCATCGCGTTCGCGGCCCTCGAGGTCACGCAAAGCCAGCCAGCCCTGGAACGCTTCGGTTCGGGTTGGGGAATTCAGCGGCGCAATACGATCGTAGCGGGCCATGTTAGGCTACCACCTGCCCGGCCGCGTCGCCTGGGCACTCGGCGAGGAACTTGTCCAGCGCGCGGTCAAAACCGCGGCTGTTACGCAACGGAGACGGGCGTCCGCCAATCGTGGCCTTGATTGCACGGCGAAATGCAGCGCCCGAAGAATAGCCGAGCTGGTAAGCAACCGATTCTACGCTGCGTCCGGGCTCGAGCAGCCAGCGGAGTCCGTACAGCACGCGCAGCCACAACAACAGCCTGCCGGGAGTCGGAAGACCCCACCGCTCACAACGCCGCTCCAGCGTCGAGACCGACATGCCGAACGAATCCGCAAGCTCTGGAACCTGCACATGAGTCGGGACGTGATCCGAAGCGTAGCGAACGACGGCGAGGCCTTCGTCTGCAATCTTCCCTCTCAGACGATCATCCAGCAGAGGCGAAAGCCCGCGCTTCAATACGACTTCGAGCACACCGGCAACGACGTGCGGATCATCCGCATCGCGCGAGATGACGACATCACTCGCACCGGCTTTGCCGAGACGGAACAGCTCGCGACCATCCAGCTCGCCCCAGGCGACGAGCGGTGTCAGCGGAAATCTTTGAGAGAATCGAAAAACACGGAGGACGCCGTCCTTGCGCGTCTCGGCTCGAAGGTCGGTCACAACAGCCGCCACCGGTTGGCGACGGACCAGCCGATGTAGCTCGCGCCACGAATCGGCCCAAATCAGGTCATTCGGGGGAACAGCCGCTTGCAGCGCGTCGCGATCTGCGTTGCTCGGCAGGAGAGCTGCAATGATCGCCATCGGTGGGCCTATGACGGAAAAGAGGCATGGTGCCGCGATTCACAACTTAGACGTGGTACAAATGCAAAGCAAGAACGAGGATGTGAATAGAGTGCGCCCTTTGAGCAATGTACTCAAAGGGCGCACGTTGTTCGCACTCTTTTGTAGCAAAACGTCACATATCGTGTCGCCGTCAGGCTGCGCTCTGTCCGTCCTCCCGCTGGTTGGCGGCGCTGGCCGTTGCGGCTTCGAACGACGCGCTGGACATGCTGGACGGATAGCCGCGCTCGAGCCATGCGTGCTTTCCTGCCAGGACTTCCATCGCCACGCGATACATGGCGGTGTCGTTATTGTGGAAGACATCGCGGAACAGCCGTACGATGCGGCGGCGGGCGCTGCGACAGAAGATGTCCGCGAGCACTTCGGGACCGCGGTTGGACGGGTCCTGCGCAACGAGCTGTTTTGCGCGCACACAGACAGCGCTCATTGCAAATAATTCGGCGCCGACATCGACGAGGCGGAACAGCACGGCCTGTTTTTTCTCGAGCTTCGGGCCGAAGCGCGCCATCGCGTAGAACAGCGTACGTCCGAGTTTGCGCGATGCGCGCTCCGCAAACTGCATGTGGCGGGCATTTTTTCCGTAGCTGCTGAAGCGTGGCCAGCGTCCCCATCCTGCGACGAGCGTCGGGAACCATCCGGCCATGTGCACACCGAGCTTCAACGCGCCTTTTGCACGTGCAGTCATCGGCGCCTTGAGATCGATGAATGCACCGGCTTTCGACAGATGCGGGTCGACGGCTTCGCGTGCAATGAACAGACGCATGATCTCGCTCGATCCCTCGAAGATGAGATTGATGCGCAGGTCGCGCATCGCTCTCTCGAGCGGAATTGCAGGTTCGCCGCGCGATGCCAGCGATTTTGCGGTCTCATAGCCGCGACCACCGCGAATCTGCATTGCGTGGTCGGCAACTTTCCACGCGGCTTCCGAGTTGTACATCTTCGCGATTGCAGCCTCGAGACGAATGTCGGAGACGCCTGCATCGGAGAGACCTGCAGACAATTCGGCAATCGCTTCCGTCGCGAAGGCGTAGCCGGACATCTCTGCGAGCATCTGCGCAACAGCTTCGTGCTTGCCGACGGGGGCGCCCCACTGCTCGCGCTCCTGTGCCCAGTGCCTGCACACATCGACAAACCACTTCGAAGCAGCAGCGCACGTTGCCGGAATCGTCAAACGGCCAGTGTTCAACGTCACGAGCGCCAGCTTCAGTCCACGACCTTCGCCCCACAAAATATTTTCGCGCGGAACCCGCACATTCGTAAAGCGCATGACGCCATTTTCAATGCCGTTCAATCCCATGAACTCACAGCGATGCGCGACTTCGACACCAGGCCAGTCCGCTTCGACAATGAATGCAGTAATGCCTTTGCGGCCGCCCGCCTTCAACGCAGGCGTGCGCGCCATCACGACCATCAGCTCCGCGATCGGACCGTTCGTGCACCAAAGCTTTTCGCCATTGAGAATGAACGCAGTGCCGTCCTCGGTCGGATCAGCCGTCGCACTCATGCGCGCGGGATCGGATCCAACATCAGGCTCGGTGAGTGCAAATGCGGAAACCGCTCCGCGCGCGAGACGCGGCAGGTATTGCTTCTTCTGCTCGGGTGTGCCGAACATCTTGAGCGGCTGCGGCACGCCAATCGATTGGTGTGCCGAAAGCAGAACACCCATCGCAGAACACTTCGTACCAATCAATGCAATGGCGTGATTGTAGCTCAGCTGGGAGAGGCCAAGCCCGCCGTATTCGCGCGGAATCTTAATGCCGAAAGCACCCAGCCGGCGCAGTCCATCGACTACCGAATCCGGCAGCCGACCCGCCTCATCAATCGCTTCAGCGTCGACTTCCTCGTTCAGGAATTTTTCGACATCGCGCAGGA
>JBBQYT010000199.1:0-5279 GCA_038208385.1 Longimicrobiales bacterium
TTGTTTGAACTGAATGGCGCTGCCTCTTAACTGGGGCAGCGCCATTTTTTGTGCCATGCCAGCATCGTTTTCACACAAAGACACAAAGTCGCAAAGTCACAAAGTAGAAACAGGAAAGCACATGCATCAGTTTCGCACAGAGATCACAGGAGGGCACAGGGAGCACAGGAAAGAACAAATTGGAAAATGGAGCCCCTGTGCCCACTGTGATTCCCTGTGATCTCTGTGCGAAACTGATGCTTATGGTTTTCCCTTTGTGTCTTCGATTCGTTGTGAGAAAATGATGTTTTTCGTTTCTGAAACAGCCCACGCTACAACGTCGTAGAGTAAGAGAAGCATCCGATCATCCTTGTGCGCGGATGCGGCATTGTGGATATTTGGCAACGCCGGACCACAGCGGAAACTGAAAGAGAGAAATGGCAGGTATCATATTCGAGGGCGTACTCTTCGCCGCGTTCATTGCGGCGATAGTCGCCCTTTTTGTATGGGGCGTTCGCACTTTCACTCCGCTCGGCACCAGCTTGCGGCAGACAGAGAACCGCAAGCAGATCGAGCGCGCGGCTGCACTTACGTGCTCGATTCATGGTGCTCACGAGGAGAATGAGATGGTCCGCCTCCCGAATGGCGAGCGCATTTGTCCCGAGTGCTACATGGAGGTTGTAAATGGATACACAGGTTAGGGATGTTCTGAATCCGATCGGGCGCAATGTGGCGAACGCCGCGCGCGGTGGCTTTCTCTCGCGCTGGTTCAAGTTCGTAGTGCTTGCAGTCGTGGCTGTTGTTTTGGTGCCGAGCACGGCGACGTACGTGAATCCAGGACACGTCGGCATTGTCATCCATCGCGGTGGTGGTGGCGTCGACCCCGAGCCACTCGGGCCTGGCATTCACCTGAAGAATCCGGTGCTCACGCAGATTGAAGAGTATCCGACATTCATGCAGACGCTGGTGCTCGCGCGCACAGGTAACGAAGGCTCGGCAAACAACGACGAAATCAACGTCAACAGCGTCGAAGGCCAGCCGATCTCGCTCGACGTATCGATGTCCTTCGAGCTCGATCCACTCAAGGTGCCGTTCCTGTACCAGACGTTTCGCACCGACATCGGGATGATCCAGCACGGCTACGTAAAGCAGTCGGTACGCAAAGCCCTTCAGGAAGTTGTCGGTGGCGAAGAGATCGCGGAAATTATCGGCCCGAAAAAGGCCGAGGCCGTGTCGCGTGCTGAAGCTCTCCTGCAAAAGGCACTGCTGCCCTATGGCATCATCGTGAAACAGTTCACGATCAACGAGCTGCGCGCGCCACAGACGGTGATCGAGGCGATCAACACCAAGAACGTGATGCAGCAACAGGCACTGACATCACAAAACGAGCTTCAGAAGAAACGCTTCGAGGCGACCGGTGATTCGATCAAGGCGTTCGGTCGCGCAAACGCAATCATGGCGGAAGCCGGCGCCCAGGCGCGTGCAAACCAGCTGCTGGCACAAAGCATCACGACAACGCTGGTGCAATACGAGACCGTCAGGCGGTGGGATGGCAAGCTGCCGCAGATTTCGGGTGGCGCAGTTCCCATGATCCAGATGCCGAAACAGTAAATGCAGGGATTGGCGATTAGGGATTAGTGTGTTCGTCCCTGTTCAACGTTCGTCGTGGATATTTGAGCGCCCGGGAAATCCAAGGAATCCCGGGCGCTTAATTCTGCAGCGAAGGTACTAATCGCTAATCCCTAATCTCTAATCGCTGCAGTTAGACAGCAGGCGGGTCGCTCTCCCGTTCTGGATGCCGGTGTTTGGCGACAGCAGCAATGAACTTCTGGGCAGCGGCTTTGTCACCGGGCTGAGCGAGCAACAGGCCAGCATCCCTCTTACCTGCAATCCCTGCACTCTTCAGCAGGCTCTCCGACGCGCCAAACGCCAGGATCGTCTTGCAATGGCGATACTGGTTCGTGATGAACTCGCCGGTGTGGCCATCGCTGGCGAGTTTTTTCACTCCGTCGGCGCCGTCCGGGAGAACCAGTGCGTCGAACAATACGGGTGCGGAATTCTCCATCGATGCGTCGGCTTCGATCGTGCCGCCGTCACTGGTTTGATACGTGCCGAGACGGGCACCAACAAAGCGCGGCACTGCACCCGCACTCGTCAGTGTCGCGTGCAACGAGCGCAGTGAATCGCCTTCAACTCCGTTCGCAACGAGAATTGCTATTTTGCGTGACCGAATGCCGACTTCTCCGGGTAGCGCGGTGAGCGACAATGCAGGGGATACGGTCACTTCCGGACGCGTTGGACGCTCCAGCACACGCGGTAGCGGATCCGGCAGATCGAGGCCGAGGCCTTCGGCAATCCGGGCGGCGAGGTCTTCATCGACATTGCGAAGTGATGCGACCATCCGCTGGCGAATTGCAGGTACAGTCAACTTGCTCAGCTCGAACCGGAAGCCACCGACAATGTGATTCTTCTCCCATTGCGTCTGACTGTTGTAGAAGAGCGTCGCCTGCGTGTAATGGTCCGCGAACTTTTCGGGCTTACCGCGCAGCTTGTCTTCGCGTACCGGCTGGGGAAATGACACAAAACCTTTCGCGCCCGCCTGGAACGGACAACCACCGGCGAGGGAATTCGGCTCGTATGCAACACGCCCGCGCGCAATCGCCTGACGATGCATTCCGTCCCGCTGGTTGTTATGCACTGCAGCGATTGGCGAATTGATCGGGATCTCATGGAAGTTGGGTCCGCCAAGCCGCGAGATCTGTGTGTCGATGTACGAATGGATGCGGCCGGCGAGCAGTGGGTCGTTCGAAAAATCGATGCCGGGTACGACGTGCGCAGTGCAGAACGCGACCTGCTCGGTTTCGGCAAAGAAGTTGTCCGGGTTTCGATTCAGCACCATGCGTCCGACCGGCAGCAGCGGTATGAGCTCTTCGGGAATGATTTTCGTCGCATCGAGAATGTCGAAGCTGAATGCTTCCGCCCGCTCTTCAGTGAATATCTGCAGTCCAAGCTCCCACTCGGGATAGTCGCCCGCCTCGATGGCTTCCCACAGGTCACGACGATGGAAGTCGGCATCTGCGCCCGCGATTTTCGCCGCTTCATCCCACACGAGCGAGTGCGTGCCCTGAATTGGACGCCAGTGAAACTTCACGAAGACGGACTCACCCGCATCGTTTACAAGGCGATAGCTGTGCACACCGAAGCCCTGCATCGTTCGATAACTGCGCGGGATCGCCCGGTCCGACATCACCCACATCATCATGTGCGTCGACTCGGGCATCAGCGAAATGAAATCCCAGAACGTGTCGTGCGCTGAAGCCGCCTGCGGCATTGCATGATGAGGCTCGGGTTTCACTGCATGAACCAAATCCGGAAACTTCATTGCATCCTGAATGAAAAACACCGGTATGTTGTTGCCAACCAGGTCCCAGTTGCCTTCATCCGTGTAAAACTTCACAGCAAACCCGCGCGCATCGCGCGCTGTATCGACCGAGCCGCGCTCTCCAGCGACCGTCGAGAATCGCACGAATACCGGCGTCTGCTTGCCTGCTGCCTGAAACGGTGCCGCACGCGTGTATTCAGTCAGCGGCTCATAACACTCAAAGACACCGTGCGCCGCTGACCCGCGCGCGTGAACGATCCGCTCGGGAATCCGCTCATGATCGAAATGCGTGATCTTCTCGCGCAGGATGAAATCCTCGAGCAGCGTCGGTCCACGCAGCCCCGCCTTCAGGGAATTCTGGTTGTCGCCAATCGCGACGCCCTGATTCGTCGTGAGAACCTGACCTGAAGAATCAACACGCACACGGTCGAGCGATGTCGTCGTCGGATTCACTCCCCCGACCGCACCATCACCAGTCTTGTTGGATGCATTGCTCTCGCTGACCGTGCTCGATCCGACTATCGGCGAAGACGACGAGACCATAAATCCACTCGGTGGTGAAACCGCGTTCTCCCGACCGAATTCACCCGGCTTATTCGGGTTGTACGGCACCTCCGCAACAAGCTCTTCTGTTGCGGCAGCCTTCTGCGCCAGAACATCATTCGCCGGCGCAGGCAATGGATTCGTCGATGTAGACGATGCTTTCTTTTTAGGCATAATCGCGGACCTATGAAGGTGTGCGTTGTCGGTTGGAGCTCGGTGTCAACCACCGCAAGGCTCGTTCCGATCCAAATAGCGTCATTTCCCCGCACACTCTTTCGCCGGACACAGTAGGATTGCCTCTTGCAATGCAGCAAAACGAATTCCTGATCCAGAGCTCCGACATCGCAGTAGAGTTTTCTTGTCACTTGCGGGAGCGCGCAGATTTCAGCAAACAAACCGAAGCAGCTGTTGGAAAACCTGGTGCAGGGTGTGGATGCGATCCTGTGGGAGATGGATCCGCTGACATGGCGCTTCACGTTTGTGAGCGATTACGCAGTGGAGCTTCTTGGTTATTCGATCGAGCGGTGGCTCACGGAGGATCGTTTCTGGGAGAACGTCATTCTGCATCCTGAGGATCGTACCTGGGCGCCGGAGTATTGCAGGACGCTGATCCAGAAGGGCAGCAATTATGGGTTTGAGTATCGTGCAGTAGCGGCGGATGGTCGTGTTGTGTGGCTGCGCGACAAGGTGAGTGCGACGGTCGATTCGGCGACGGGTGCGACTGTGATACGCGGCGTGATGGTGGATGTTTCGGAGCGTGTTCGTTCGGATGATGCGTTGGCTGAGAGTGAGGCGCGCTATCGTCTGCTGGTCGAGACTTCACCGGACGTCATTGCGGTTCATATCGATGGACGGTTTACATTCGTCAATCGTGCGGGCACACGGTTGACCGGCGCCACGCATCCGGAAGCACTGATTGGCCGTTCGATCATCGATTTCATTCATCCGGATTCGCGCGCAGGCACCGTCGCGCGGACGAAGCGTGTTTTGGCGACGGGTGATCCGGAGGGGCCGGCGGAAGAGAAGTTCGTCCGGATGGACGGATCGATTGCGTATGGTGAAGTGACGGCAACGCGTACGTTGTTCGATGGCGTGCCTGCGGTCCAGGTCGTCATCCACGATGTGACGCGCCGGCACGAGGTGGAAGAGGCGCTTCGTGCCAGTCAGCACCAGCTGCAGCAGGCGCAGAAAATGGAATCCGTGGGCCGATTGGCGGGCGGCGTCGCGCATGACTTCAATAATTTGTTGACGGCGATCATTGGCAATGCGCGTCTCGTGCTCGATGACCTCGATCCTGACAGTCGCTTGTGCGAGGATGTCGGTGAGATTTTGAGCTCAGCTGAACGAGCAGCAGAGATTACGCGACAGCTGCTGG
>JBBQYT010000200.1:0-5274 GCA_038208385.1 Longimicrobiales bacterium
GTGTCAGGCTGGATCCAGGGCTATCGCGTCGATTTTGTTGATGCAGCAGGGAAACCCGTCCCGCAGAAAGTTCTGCACCATTTGAACATTATCCAGCCGAAGCGTCGCGACCTGTTCAGTCAGATCATGCAGCGCATCGGCGCCGCCGGTGAAGAAACGCCGCCCGTCGTGACGCCGGCAGTTGTGGGCTATCGCGTGAAGGCGGGAGACCCCCTGCTGCTGAAGGGCATGTTCCACAATCCGACGGGTCAGGCCTACAAAGGTGTGCGTTTGCGGTTGCGCATGCCGTACAGCCCGGAAGATGGAATTCTGCATCCGATGTCGATCTATCCGTTCTATATCGATGTGATGCCGCCCGCCGGAATTCACGCGTATGATCTGTTGCCGGGGAAATCGAGCACGAGCTGGGAAGGACATCCAGCAGTATCGGGCCGCATTCTCGCGATGGGCGGTCACATGCATAAATACGGCACCGGACTCCGCCTGGAAGATGTCACCGCAAAGAAAGTCATCTGGCAGGGCAAGCCGCCGATTGACAAGAACGGCGAGCCATCTGGAATGCCTGTAAAGAAATATTTCTGGCGGCTCGGTCTGCCGATCGATGCAAAGCACGTGTATCGCCTGACTGCGCTGTACGACAACCCGACGGGCAAGACGATTCCCGGCGGCGGAATGGGCGCGCTCGGCGGAGTATTCATACCGCGTGCGGCGACGCCGTGGCCGAGCGTGGATACGACGAGCCCTGAATATCAGAAAGACATCCGCGTGACGATCTTCGACGAAGGTGCGATGGCGGACATGACGGACATGAACATGGGAGGAAGCACGCACTCGCATTGAAAGGGAACACGCACAACGAGGGGTGGTGTACCTCACTGCAGTGAATCGTAACTCGTGGCTCGTGGCTCGATGTCTCGTGGCTCGCAACTAGTTACCGGCGGTCTCGGTTTCACTGCGCTTCGGTGCACTTCTTCAGGGGTTCGGCTATGCGAATGTCTCGTTTGATTGTTTCTGCTGCTGCTGTTCCGCTCGCGTTTCTCGTTCACACCGATGTGCAGGCCCAGAAAATCACAATTGCTCCGATGGCCGGTGCGTACGCTTCGGCAAGCGACTTCAAGTCACTCCGTACGCAGGCGGACACGCTGCGCCTCAAGCGCGAGTCCAAGCTCGCGCTCGGACTCATTGTCGATGCCGGGTTCATTCGCGGGAGCGTCGCGTATGTGAGTGGCGCCACGTTGACCGAAAAGGGCGCGAGCAACACCCGCAGTGTTGGTGATGGCAGCCTGCTTGCCGCCGCAGCAGACCTGGTGCTGCGCCCGATCCCGCGGGTTCTCGTGCAGCCGTACCTGTTCGGCGGTGCAGGCTTCAAGCACGAGGGCTATTCCTACACAGCGAGCGGAATCTCCGACGCGTTCCCGAAAGACAAGAGTGATTTCACATTGCACGCAGGCGTCGGTGCAGACCTGATGGTCGGTCACTTCGGAGTGGTTGCTGAAGTAAGCGATTTTATCTCGAAGAATGGAACTGCGGGAAGCGGCTTCAACAAGCATGACGCTTTTGCGATGGTGGGTCTTAAAGTGAAGCTGTAGAGCCGGCATCGTTTCCCGGGGGATGACAGAGGAAAGCGTTGTGTGTGGTGAGCGGTGCGTGCGTGAGTTTGTCGCACCCACCACTCACCGCCCACAACGCTTTACTATGTATCTCCCGTGCGAAACGATGCAGGGATAATCACATCCGGCGGTATGCAGGCCCGCTTCCGCCTTCGCGCGGCGTCCAGCGTGGCCCCAGGTCATCCGTCGCTTTGCAATCCACACAGTTTGGTGCGTTGATCACGAGCTTGTCGCCATCGCGCTCGTAGACGCCGGCGGGGCACATGTGCGCGTAGAAGTCTGCGACTTCGGGCGGGATGTCCTGGCCTTCGATGAGGTGTGACGGAATGTCGTCACGCGTCTTATTTCCGGACTTGAAGACTGCATCGAGCTTGCGATAGGTCAGCTTGCCGTCGGGCACGAATGCCAGCTCGGGCTCGACGTTGCGCACTTCGGCCGCATCCGCTTCGACCTTGATCATGCCGCTGGGGAATGCGCCGTTCGTGACGGTCATGAGCGCAGCTTTGACACCGCCCATGTAGAAGCCGTCCTTGAATGCCAGGCGCATGTTGCGTCGGTGATACAGGTCACGCACGATCACACTCTGGTCGACTGCGTTGTCGTAGGACTCCAGCATTGGGCGCGTGAAGTCGCGCGCCTTGAGCGCTGCGAATGCTGTACGCGCCGCGAACATGCCGGATTGCATCGCATAATGAATTCCTTTGAGCGATGCGACCTCGACGAATCCTGCGGCATCGCCGGTAATCATGATGCCATCTCCAACGCGGCGATCTCCCAGCGAGTGGTAGCCACCCTCGGGAATCGTCTTTGCCCCCCACTCCACCATCTCGCCGCCATCCAGATATTCGCGCACGAGCGGGTGCGTCTTGAATTTCTGCAGGAGCTCGTGCACATCGAGCGTCGACTTCTGGTAGTCGAGTCCGACCACGAGCCCGAGTGCAAGTACGTTCGGCTCGAGCGGGTAGATGAAGCTCCCGCCGAATGCATCGTTCGGGAGTGGCCAGCCGAGTGTGTGAATGATCGCGTCGAGTGGCTTCTTCGTCTCCCAGATCTCCTTAACGCCGAGCGCGTAAATTTGCGGATTGTCGGAGAAGATGTCCTGCCACTGCATGTACGCTTGCGTGAGCATTCCGCGCGTCCCTTCGGACAGCACAGTCAGCTTCGAGACAATGTCTGTCGGCGGCATATAGCCGGAGCCGGGCTGGCCATCGCGATTGAGTCCCGTCGGCGTCGTACGCACGCCCAGCACGCTGCTGCCATCAACGAGCAGTGACTCTACCGGGAAACCGGTGAACACATTGACGCCAAGGCTCTCCGCCTGGCCGCCGAGCCAGCGCACGATTTCGCACAGCGATGCAATGTAGTTGCCGTGGTTGTGCATTGTCGGCGGCGCGGGGATGCGCTGCGCACGGCCCGCGGACATCAGATACACACGCTCGTGTTTTACGGGGGACCGAAACGGGAAATCGCTGTCCTTCATCCCGGGAAACAGCTCGCGGAACGCGAGGGGGTTTACCACGGCGCCGGACAGGCAATGCTCGCCGAGCGCAGCGGACTTTTCCAGCACAGCGATGTTCACCTCGCCGATGCCTCCGCTTTCTTCGTTGTCCTTCTTCACGAGGCGCGCGAGCTCGATCGCGCCCGCAAGTCCTGCTGGACCGCCGCCGACGAACACCACATCCATCTCGACAGCTTCCGGATCCGGAGCTTCGTTCTTGATGATTCGATCGATGGGCAGCGCCGGCTGGTAGCGTGCCGGCACGATTGTTTTCCTTTTTCCTGCGGAGCTGCCGTTCTCTGATGGCATTGCGTAACTCCCCGATCTTTTATTAGAAGCCCATGTCGGGCTGCGCGTCATCACCTGAACCGATTGGTATGGCGACCACATCGCCGCCCGCATCGATTCCGTCTCCCGCCGGTACCACAAGCAATGCATCCGCTGCTGCTACAGAGCTGAGTATACCCGATCCCTGCGGCCCTGTCGTGCGCGCCTGCCAGGCGCCGTCCGCCCACATCATCTGTCCACGCACGAAGTGTGTCAAACGGCCGGCAGCGGGCAACGCGTCAGCTGCAAGCGCATGAACCGTGGGCGCGTAGACCGCGGGTCTCCCGAGCATGCGGCGTACGGCCGGCCGGACGAGCACCTCGAACGTCACGAGCGCAGAGACCGGATTGCCGGGCAGACCGAACACGGGCATGCCATCCAGCGTGCCGAACGAAAACGGACTGCCGGGCTTCATCGTCACGCGCCAGAAGTCGAGCGTGAAGCCAATCGCATCGAGCACGTCCTTTACCAGATCGTGCTCGCCCACGCTCGCACCTGCGGTCGTCACCAGCATGTCGGCGCCGCGCGCCTGCTCCAGCTTTTCGCGCAGGCTGTCCACGTTGTCGCGCGCAATGCCGAGCAGCACGGGCTCGCCACCCGCGATCTGGATTGCAGCAGCCCACGAATATGTGTTCGAGTTCACAATACGACGGCCGCTCAGCACATCGTCAAACTCATCGATGTCGGCCAGCTCATCACCGGTGGAGAGAATCGCAATGCGCGGTTTGCGCGCGACGCGCACATTTCTCACACCCACCGTCGCCAGCAGGCCAACTTCGCCGGCGCGCAGGAGCTGGCCGCGCTCGAGCACGGTTGCGCCCGCGTGCAGGTCCTCGGCGCGCATTCGAACGTTGCGGCGCACGTCCGTCGCATCCAAAATCTCGATCGTGCCGTCGACCTGCTCGTTCGCGTGCTCGATCCGAATCACGGAGTCTGCGCCGTCCGGAATCGGCGCGCCCGTCATCACCTTGATGGCTTCGCCGGGCTGCACGGAGCGGGAAGGGAACCCGCCTGCAGGCACGCTCTCTGTGAGCTTCACGCGCACGGGCGCTTCGCGACTCGCGGACTCTACATCGATGGCGCGCACAGCAAACCCGTCCATGGCGCTGTTGTCCCACGGCGGCTGGTCGACAGGCGCAACGATGGGTTCTGAGAGCACGCGCCGAACGGCGCACAGGATGTCGACGGTCTCGCTGTCTACCGATGGAGTCGCCCGGAGGATTCGCTCGACGGCAACGCGCACGGACAGCCAGTCGGGCGCGCGCGCTCCAGCACTCATGCGCCCTGGCGCTCCTGCGCGATGGTTTCGGCACGCTCGCGCTCGTGCTGCGTGTTGACGTTCATGAACATGATGTCGGGGTCGCCGTACACGCGCACATCGTCGAGCGGAATCCGCATCACGTTGACCGAGTCATGAAAGCCGATCATGCGCAGGTCGTCGCGTGCAAGCGCAGCTTCGATCGCCGGCACGCAGGTTGTCGCGTAATACGCACACAGCGGCTCGATGCCACGCTTGCCGCCGCTTTCCGGCGCGACGACATTGCTGTGCGATTCCGTTGCGACCGCAATGATGCGTGCGAGCAGCTCACTGCTGAGAAATGGCATATCGCAGGCGACGGTCATGATGCCAGGCGCATTCCGCTCCCGTGCCCAGAGCAGCGCTGTGTAGATTCCGCCAAGCGCGCCGAGACCCTCGCGCACGTCGCCGCGTGCGGAGAGATGTGTTGAATCCGATATGCGCGCGTCGTTTGCGATCAGCAGGACTTCGGAGACAACGGGACTGAGCGCGCGAATGACGCGCGTGATGATGTTTTCGCCGTACACGTGCGCGAGCGCCTT
>JBBQYT010000201.1:0-5273 GCA_038208385.1 Longimicrobiales bacterium
GATACTGTGAACAACGCGACGCTGTACGTGTTGAAGGGCACGACAGTCGACTTCAAGGCAGGTTCGACGGGTGGCGGTGCCGTGCTGACGCCGCTCATCAATTTTCAGACTGCGCACTGGGCCGGGACGGCTGCCGCGGGAAGCTCGGCCGCAACGGCAATCATATTGTTCAACATCAATTCGGGGAACGCCGCTGCGCCGTCAACCGTCACGCTGACATTCGGCGGCCAGACGGTGCAGGTGAACGTCGTCACGTATACGATCAACATCGCCTCCACGCCGGCGGACAATTTCGCCAATCGAAGCCAGACGGAGCTTGGCGTCGACGAGCGGGTGAGCTTGAGATTCACAACGACGCCGGTTGGAGTCACTGCAATCAATGCAGGCGGGCTTCTCTGGAGGTTCTCGGGAGGAGCCGTCGCGGGCCGGAATACGGTAGGCCTTCTTCACAATCCTGCGACGCATGCAGCGCCTCCCGTCAATAACGGGCTGGCTGAATTCATCGCGCCCTGCCGCACGCACCTCGCCGGAGAATTGATTCAGACGAGCAAGGAAGTGACGTTGCAGCTTTCTGTCGTAGCGGGTCCATCGATCGGCCTTGGTCCGGAGCTGCGTTTCAGAATTCATAAGCCCGCAGCGCACATGACTCAGGTGGCCGGTACAGCGACAATGCACTGGAACCAGACCGCCACGGGTGGCGTCGAAGTTCCGAGCGCCGGGTTCTTTGGACAGATCTTCTTCGCACCGAAGGACGTTTCATTTACGACGCTGCGCTGGCGGGAAGGGGTCGGCACGATGGAGTCGACCGATGCGATGGCGGGTGATGAAGCGGGACTCCTCCACAATCCAACGGCTCACGCGGATGCAGTCCACGGGACACTTCAGGCAGGAAACTCGGTGACCGGGTGTCTCGTGAATCAGATTGACAAAATTCGCAGCGCCGCCGGGGCCTATGTCATTCCGGACTTCGCATCGCCGATCACGCGGGTAGGCACGAAGAAGTGGCCGATCACGTGGGAGTACACGTATCCGAATCTGGTCACGGGAAACTGGGAAAACGACTGGATCGCAATGCAGACTGCCCATCACATTGGCACCCTGTACCAGAATGGGCGGTTCACGATCTTTAAGGGACATGTCGGTTGTTCGAGCCAAGACTGCATGACTACGCCCATCAGCGTGAACATGGGAGCTGCGCATAGCTGGCCGCCATGATGCTCGATGATAGTCAGGTACGACGCCCCCACGCTGCAAGGATCGCGCGGCAGCTTTCGCAGCACTGTGCATGGCACTGCCGGGTCGTGTTTTGCGTTTTGTCGCGCTCGGTACGTTCTCGGCGTGTTCCTTTCATGCGATGGCGGAATGGGCACGGCCCAGCCGATCGTGGATGATGGCCTCGTGCCACAAATCGCCAATTCAGATTGCGTGTATACCATGATGCATTGGCAATCACCGGATATTTTGTCGAATCGGTGGAACTTCGGCGTATAATTCGTTAGTATGATTCATCCTTGCATGGCATCTCCGCATTTCTACCTCCCAACAGAGCAGGGTCCTATGCCTACGGTACTCCTGGTCGATGATCAGATCGAGCTCCGCTCGATTCACACCGCTTACCTTCAGCTGTACGGATACTCTGTCATCACTGCCGGCGATGCGCCGGCGGGTCTCGATGCTGCACGCAAACACAAACCCGACATCATCGTGCTCGATCAATCAATGCCGGGCCAAACTGGTGTAGAGATGACGCGTGTCCTGCGCGCCGATGTGCGCTTCGACAAAGTGCCGATCGTGATGTTGACTGCGCACGCGTACGGCGCGGTTGGCCAGAAAGCCCGCGACGCGGGCTGCGATTCGTTCATATCAAAGCCCTGTGCACCGAGCCGACTGATGCAGGAGCTCATTCTGTTCGTGCCTGCGCCCGCAAAGACGGCTATTTCCTAAATGGTCTGGGGCGGCCATTTTCGTCTGCAACGAAGTCATTCAGTATTGCGAAGCGAACCGAGAGCCAAATGGTCACCTCAATGAATCGTCGCGATTTCATGCGGGCCGCGGGAGCTATGGCGGCAGTCCCATTGCTTCCGCAGCTCGGCCTCGCCCAAAGCACCTTCCCGCAGTCTTTTCTGCATGCGATTGCGCAGGATGCGATCGACCGCGACCTGTTCGAGACCTCGATCACACACCTGCACGGGCTCTACGACGCGCACAGATACACGACCACACAGGTCACGCGCTGGTATTTGAATCGCATCGCGCGCTATGACGATGCGTATCGCGCCATCATACACGTCGATGCAAAGGGCGCGCTCGCTACCGCTGCCGCGCAGGATGCAGCGCGCAAGAGCAACCCGAATGCGAAGCGCGGACCGCTCTGGGGTGTGCCCATCGTCATCAAGGCGAACACGAGCGTAAAAGGCCTCGTGACGAACGGAGGCTGGGCGGGCTTCAACATCGCAGGCCGCGAATTGATTGCGCCCGCCGATGCGACAATCGTCAGAAAATTGAAAGCCGCGGGCGCAATCATTCTCGGTCAGACCAACATGCCGGACTTCGCTGGCGGAGACATGACTATCAGCACGACGTACGGCCGTACGGGTAATGCGTACGATCCGCGCTTCAGTCCGGGCGGCTCATCCGGCGGAACCGTCACCGCAGTCGCTGCAAATTTCTGCGTGTTCGGCAACGGCACAGACACGGGCAACTCGATCCGCATGCCGGCGGGCACCAGCTCGCTCGTTGGTTTGCTGCCGACGCGCGGGCTCGTCAGCATCGCGGGGATTCTGCCGCTCGACTGGCTGCTCGACAACGCGGGGCCGATCGCCCGCAGCGTCACTGATGTCGCAATCGCCCTCGATGTGATGGCGGGCGAGGATGTGATGGACTATCGGACGAAAGGGTCGGCGGCGGAGGCACAGCCGGGTCCGTACACGAAGTATCTGAATGCGCGAGCACTCAGTGGAAAGCGATTTGGTGTGCCTGCATTCATCGTGAAGCCTGCCGGCGACAATCCGAATGCCGTGCGCACCGAATTGCAACCTGAGGCACGCGCGCTGTTCAATGCTTCGCTCGATGCATTGCGCGCTGCGGGTGCAACCATTGTCATTGATGACTCGATACTGCCCGACAGTTTTTCCGACCTCATTGGCAAGGTGAATACCCGGCCGTACATCGCCGAAGGCTACGATATTTTTCTGCACGATTTTGGACCTGCGCGCTATCACTCGATGGCGGAGTATGCGCACGTCATTGGATCACCGTTGCCGCCGCGCGCGCGTGGCATGACGGAGCCGCCGCAACCGCCCGGCCCGGCGCAGCTCAAGGTGGAAAGCGATCCAGGCGCGGACGCGACGCTGTGGCAGCCACGACAAAATGCATACGCATCGTACGCGGAAACACTGGATCGGTTGCAGCTCGATGGGTATGTGTATCCGGCGGTGCAAATGCCACCCAATGATGAGACGATCGGGCTCGAGCAAGGACAAAGAAGTACGGGTCCGCACAGCAGGACGGGCTGGGTCAATCGCATCGGCGTGCCCGCCATCGTTGTGCCGGCTGGTTTTTATGCGAGTGGTCTACCGTTCGGCCTCGAGATCGCCACAAAGCGCTGGCGGGATGGCGATCTGATTGGCTGGGCATTCTCGTACGAGCAGGCGACAAAATCGCGCAGGCCGCCAAGACTGGTAGAGAAATGGTAACCGCGTAACTCCAAGTGTTGTAGTATGTTATGTTCGAGTAAGACTGCGAAAAAGGGTTGATAACTAATGCGACTCAGAGTGTGGCCAGGCGCGCTTGCGATCCTCGTCAATGCAACGCTCGCCTCGTGCAGTGACAAGCTCGTCTCTCCGAAAGCGACACCTTTTCAGCCACAAGCCAGTCTCGTTGTTTCGACGCCGCAGGTTGTCATCAGCCAGGTCTATGGTGGTGGCGGCAACGCCGGCGCGACGTACAGGAATGACTTCATCGAGCTGTTCAATCCCGGATCATCGCCGGTAGCGCTCGCCGGCTGGAGCGTGCAGTACACTTCCGCGGCGGGTACTTCGTGGGGTGTGACGGCGCTGACGGGAGCGATCCAGCCGGGTGGTTATTACCTCGTGCAGGAGGCTGTCGGCGCGGGTGGCACGACTGCCCTGCCTGCACCGGATGCAACGGGCACGAGTGCAATGGCGGCGGGTGCAGGCAAAGTCATCCTCGTGAGTGCGACGACTGCGCAGGCGGGCGCGTGTCCGACCGGTGCGCAGATCATCGACGAGGTGAGCTACGGTACGACGTCAAGCGATTGCGGTTTTCACACGACGACGACACTGACGAATACAACGGCTGCGCTGCGCAACAATGATGGCTGCGCGTACACGAGTGATCTGACTGTCGATTTCGCCGCGGGTGCTCCGACGCCGCGCAACAGCGCTACCGCGATGCACAGCTGCACTGTCGTTGTGCTCGGATCGCCGGCGACGGTCGTCATTACACCGGACTCGGCGTCAATTGTATTGAATGGAATGCTGCAGCTGAATGCAGCCGCGACGGACTCCGCCAGTCACCCGCTGCCGGGCGCGACGTTCACCTGGCAGAGCAGTGCACCGACGATTGTGAGCGTGACGGCGGCCGGAGTGGTGAAGGGCCTTCAGACCGGTGATGCGCAGATCACTGCGACGACATCGAATGGCTTTGCGGACACGGCAACCATCCATGTCGATGCACCGACGACGGGCGATATTGTCATCAGCCAGATTTATGGTGGCGGCGGCAATGCAGGTGCCACGTACATCAATGACTTCATCGAGCTGTTCAACCGCGGGACTACGCCGGTCAATCTGAGTGGCTGGACAGTGCAGTACGCGTCTGCGACGGCGACAACGTGGACTAACGCGCCGACGACACTCTCGGGCACGATTCAGCCCGGCAGACATGTGCTGGTTCAGGAAGCGGCGGGTAGTGCGGGCACGGTTGCGCTACCGACGCCTGACGTCACTGGATCGATTGCGCTCGGTGCGACGGCCGGCAAAGTGCTGCTCGCGCAGCCGGGCGCGACGGTGACGGGTGCGTGTCCGACAGCCGGCATCGCCGATCACGTCGGTTATGGCACGACGGCGAATTGTGCTGCCGAGTGGGGTGGCACGACCGAGACGTTGTCGAATACGACGGCCGCGTTTCGCAAGAACGATGGCTGCGTGAACACCGGTGTGGTGTCGAACGATTTTGTGCAGTTATCGCCGAATCCGCGCAACAGTGCGTATGCGCTTCGCAATTGCACGGGGGGTACGGACAGGCCACAG
>JBBQYT010000202.1:0-5228 GCA_038208385.1 Longimicrobiales bacterium
CGAAGCACTCATGCCCGCCGGACAGCTTCGCACCATGTACGACGAAGAGCTGCGCGCCATCTGGAAGCGCGCGACAGCCCTCGACAACAGTCCTATCGCAAACCGACCAGCGCCGCCGGTCTCACGCGGGCCTGGTCTCCCTGAACCTCCGCTAGAATCTCTGGACTATTCGTAGTCAGCCACTCGCTCATGGCTTCCTCATCGCGCAGGTTCTGCTCGAGCAGACGCCGCACGTCATCGACACCCAGCGCCACAGCCATGTTCAGCAACGACCGGTACGATGCGATCTCGTAGTGCTCCGTCTTGCTCGCTGCATCCAGGTCGAAAATCTCCAGCGCTTCCGGCGAGGGTTCTTCGCGCCTGAAGGAACGCTTGTCTTCACGCATGGCACGCGCAACCGCACTCTGTACACGGGTCGCATCCGTACCCAGCAGCTCGAAACAGCGCTCTACATTCTGAATCTGGCGCTGCGTCTCCAACCGATGCTGACGTATGCGATTCCGAAACGCAGTGCTTCGCGTCTCCGTCTCGATCTCGTCGATGCTCGCGAGTATCTGCTGCTCGGCGTCATACAACATCCCCAGGGCGTGTCGGAACACATCCTTCAGTGTATGAACCCCCATGTCTACTCCAATTCGTGGCAATGCCCGCCTGGTGCTGGCTGGAACCTCGACGCTGAGGTAGGTGCAGGGCGGACGGAATTTTTGTGCTTCGGACGGTACGCTCAAAGAGTGAGCAACATCCATTCCGTTGACGCGTCACCCGCGCGACGTGGTTGTGCGACACCCGGACAGCCCCGCATCTTGCACGATTTCGGGGAAATATCAACGCACGGAGGAGTTCTTGAAGTCGACGCGGAAACGCATTCTTACGGGCGACCGCCCCACCGGACGCCTGCACCTCGGCCATTGGGTCGGCAGCATCGAAAACCGCGTCCGTCTGCAGGATGAATACGAATGTTTCTTCATCGTCGCGGACCTCCACGCTCTCACCACCAAACCCGAAAAAGAAGCCATCGCGGAAATCCCCGGCAATATCCGCGAAATGGTGCTCGACTACCTCGCCGCAGGCATCCATCCGGACCGAAGCACCGTCTTCGTTCAGTCCGCCGTGCCCCAGACCGCCGAGCTCAACCTCATCTTCGAGATGCTCATCACCGTCCCGCGACTCGAGCGCATCCCCAGCATCAAGGAGATGGCCGAAGCCGCACACCTCGACGCAATGCCGTTCGGACTCGTCGGCTATCCCGTACTCCAGTCCGCCGACATCCTGCTCCCGCGTGCGGACCTCGTCCCCGTCGGACGCGACAACCTGCCGCACGTCGAAGTGTCACGCGAAATCGCACGTCGCTTCAACTTCCTCTATGGCAATGTATTCGCCGAGCCCGATGCGCTCATCAGCGACATGCCCGTCCTGCCCGGCATCTACGGCGAAAAGAAAATGTCGAAATCACTCGGAAACGCCATCATGCTCTCCGACACCGCCGATGAAGTGAACGCACGCGTCCGACAGATGTACACCGACCCCAATCGCGTTCGCGCAGACATCCCCGGCGTCGTCGAAGGCAACCCCGTCTTCACCTACCACGATCTCTTCAATCCCAATAAAGAGGAAGTCGAAGACCTCAAGTCGCGCTACCGCACAGGCAAAGTCGGTGACGTCGAAGTAAAGAGAAAACTCGCTGCCGCACTGAACGCGTTTCTCGATCCCATGCGCGAACGCCGCGCACACTTCGAACAACAAAAGACAATCGTCGAAGACATCCTCCACGCCGGCAACGAACGCATGCGCTCAGAAGCCAAAAAAACAATGGAACTCGTCTACGACGCCATGGGAATCACGTATTTCAGGTGAAAGCGGATAAAGGCGTTGTGAGTGGTGTGTGGTGTGCGCGGGTGCGGATCGCTGAACGCACACACCGCACCCCACTCACCACCCACAACGCCTTCCGGTTGCCGGGGTTGACATTGTGGATCCGTTTTTCCATCATTTAGATAGTTGTCTAAATGATGTGAGGACACATTGGACGCTACCTTCAGGGCACTGGCGGATCCCACGCGACGCGAAATTCTGAAGGCGCTGCGCGAGCGCGACCTCAATGCGGGTGACATTGGGGCCCGGTTTTCGATTACGGGCGCGTCGATATCGCATCATCTGAATGTCTTGAAGGAAGCGGGGCTGGTGTTGGCGGAGCGGGATGGCCGGAACATCATTTATTCGTTGAACAGCACGGTTTTCCAGCAGTTCGTGGAAGAGCTGCTGGGATTCTTCGAGGTGGGAGGGGACAAGTGAGCCGGCGCGGGTTCGGTCTGTTTGTGATTTGTGCGATGGTTGCGTTTGCGATAGCTGTGTTTCCGCGGCTGCCTGCAGAGATTCCGACGCATTGGGGTTTGAACGGCGAAGTGAACGATACGATGCCGAAGTTTCCCGCTGTGTTTCTCTGTCCTGGCATAGCGCTGCTCGTGTGGGTACTGCTGCCGATGCTGCGCAAAATGGACCCGCGCACGGAGCACTACGAGAAGTTCGACGAGACGTTCTGGATCCTGGTGAACCTCGTAGTGTTAATGATAGCGGTGATCGAGGTGTTGACGCTGGGATACGGGTTGGGATGGCCGATCGATATGGGGCGTGCGATTCCGTCGGTGATTGGGGTGTTGTTCGTCGGGATGGGCAATTACATGCCGCGTGTGCGCTCGAACTGGTGGATGGGGATCAGGACGCCGTGGACGCTGTCGAACGAGCGTGTCTGGCGCGAGACGCATCGTGTGGCGGGGACGGCGTTCGTCGTCGCGGGCATTGTAGCCCTGTTGTCGGCGTCCCTGCCGGTGCATGTGGCGATTCGGCTGGCGTTGTGTATTGGTGCACTCATGGTCGCGAGCATTGTCCCGATTGTCTATTCATACATGATTTGGCATCGCGAAGCGCATCAGTAGTGCAGCCTGCGAAACCGTTGGAGGAGAGTTCCATGAGACGATTGATATTGTTGGCAGGTGTGTGTGCGTTGTTTTCTTCTGCGTCGAGCGTCCGCGCGCAGAAGAGTGGGGTGCCGCTGCACTGTACGCCGCAGCGGCAGGTGGCAAGTCGTGCGAGTCCATACGATTCGACGTGGATCCGGGTTGGGGGCAAGCGCGCGTTGTTGTGCTACAGCCGTCCGTCCTCGCGCGGCCGTACGATGATTGGTGGCGAGAGCGTGCCGTATGGAATGTTGTGGCGGACGGGTGCAAATGAGCCCACGACGCTTCATCTGCCGTTTGCGGCGGATATTGGTGGTGTATCGCTCGAGCCTGGTTCGTATTCGATTTACACAGTGCCCGATCGCGACGAGTGGGAATTCATCCTGAATCGTTCCACGTCACAGTGGGGGACGAACATCGAATACACGCCGCAGGTGCAGAAGCAGGAAGCGGGTCGTGGGCGCACGAAGCCGGAGAAGCTCCCGAAACGCGTCGAGATGTTTACGATCTCGAGCAGGCCGACGGGCGCGAAGACTGCCGATCTCGTGCTGGATTGGGAACGTACGCGCATTCGAATTCCAATAGCGGTGAGGTAGTGGTGGCGAAATCGAAATCAATGGTGCGGGCAGTTGTTCTTTCCGTCATTTGTGCGTGCATGTCCTTGCACGGCACGTCTGTGAGTGCGCAGACGCCGGAAGAGGGAGCATTCGTCGTCATGCGTGGCGAGCGCGACACACTCGCGGTCGAGAGGTTCACACGCACGCCGACGCATCTCGAGGGCGAGCTGGTGGACCGGCTGCAGTCGTATCGTCAGACGTACAGTGCGGACATCGCTGGCGACAAGAGCATTTCGAAGATGACGGTCGAGCTGCGCAAGTCGGGTGAAGATCCGAAGGCAACGCCGATGCAGCGGGTCGTCATGACGTTCAAGGGTGATACTGTCTTTGCGCAGGTCGCGCCCTATCCACAGATCCAGCGGCTCAAGACCGCCGCGAGCGCAGTACCCTACATCAATCTCAGTTTTGCACTCACCGAGCAGGCGTTGCGGCATGCCAGGTCGCTCGGCACGAGAAGCATCGGGCTGTTCGTCGTGAACGGTGGCCAGACCGTGTACGGCGTGATTGCATCTGCGCCGGATGACACGACATCGTTTACGATTGGCAGTACGGAAATGCGCATCAAGGTGGACGCGAACGGACGTGTATTGGGCGCACTCGTGCCATCGCAGGTGCTTGTGATCCATCGCACGGACGCAGTCACCACATCGCTCGCGCAGCCGAAAAAGGACTATTCAGCGCCGGGCGATGCACCCTACAAGGCCGAGAACGTCTCGATCACGACGCCCGCGGGACATACACTGGCCGGCACGTTGACACTGCCGAGGACGGGGCCGCCCGCGCCGGCAATCGTGACAATCACAGGATCAGGTCAGGAAGACCGCGACGAGGCATTGCCGTCAATCATGCGCGGGTACGTTCCGTTTCGTCAGATTGCAGACACGCTTGGCCGGCGCGGCATTGCAGTGCTGCGGATGGACGACCGCGGCTTTGGCGAATCCACTGGCAATCCGCTGACCGCGACATCAGCGGATTTTGCAGATGACATTCGCGCGGGACTCGCGTATTTGCGCACACGCCCGGACATCGATGCCAACAAGCTCGGTCTGCTCGGCCACAGCGAGGGCGGGCTGATCGCACCGATGGTCGCTGCGACGGACCCACGCCTCAAGGGCATCGTGCTGCTGGCCGCGCCGTCGATAACCGGACGCAACATCATTCGCTACCAGAATCGACAGGCACTCGAACAGGACAAGTCGATCCCTGTCGCGAAGCGGGATTCAGCACTGAATGTCGCAATGGTCAAAGTCGATTCGATGAGCCGAAACGTGCCGTGGATGCGCTACTTCCTGGAGTACGATCCGGTGCCGACAGCCCAAAAAGTGCACGTGCCGGTATTGATTCTACAGGGCGCAACGGATTGGCAGGTTCTTCCCGAGCAGGCGGAGCAGCTCGCGGCAGCATTCCGGAAGGGCGGCAACCGCGACGTGACTGTGAAGGTGTTTCCGAACCGCAACCACCTGTTCGTAACGGATGCGGTCGGCAATCCTGCGCAATACAGCCAGCTGAAGGATGACAAGGTTGGCGCTGAAGTGCTCGGTGCAATCGCCGACTGGTCCACCACACATCTCCGCTAGGGCGCGGCCTGCAGTTGCTATACCGCATTAACGCGGCGTATCGTCTGCGAACGGATGCACGTCCAAGTATGGAGGCAACG
>JBBQYT010000203.1:0-5192 GCA_038208385.1 Longimicrobiales bacterium
GGGCATCTCGGCCGTTTCACCGCCGAGCAAGGCACAACCATTCTCGCGACACGCGATGGACATCCCTTCCACCAGCTGTGCGACGACGTTCTCCTCGAGCTGCCCCATGCCGATGTAGTCGAGGAAAAACATCGGACGCGCACCCTCGACGAGAATGTCGTCAACGCAATGATTGACGAGGTCCTGTCCGACGGTGTCGTGCTTTCCGGCGAGCATCGCAACCTTCAGCTTTGTGCCGACACCGTCCGCGCTCGCGACGAGAACGCCGTGGTCGAAATCCTTCGGGATGCGGAACTGTCCACCGAACGCACCGGGCCGCGAAAGCACTTCGGGACCGAGCGTCGAGCGCACCAGCCGCGTGATGTGATCCTTCGTGCGCTCGGCCGTGTCACGATCCACGCCGGCGCTGCGATAGCTGAGGCCCTGGCCTTCAGTCATGCGCTCCAACCGTCACCGGGTCCTCGAATGATGTCATGTCGCGGAAGACACTCACGCGATTGTTGATTTCCGGCACCGTCAAATGGATCAGCCGCTCGACGCCGAACTTCTCGACCGCAAACGACCCCATCGCGGATCCGAACATCATCGCGCGGCGCAGCTCATTGCTTTCGCTGGAGCCGGCGCGCGCAAGGTAGCCCATGAAACCGCCGGCGAACGCATCGCCCGCACCCGTCGGATCGAACACATCTTCGAGCGGAAAGCCCGGCGCAAAAAACGTCATGTCGCGCGTGAACAGAATCGCGCCGTGTTCACCCTTCTTGACGATCACCATCTCGGGGCCATGGTTCTGAATCCAGCGCGCCGCACGGAGCAGGTTGTGATCGCCGGACAGCTCGCGCGCTTCGCTATCGTTTACGAGCAGCAGGTCTACGCGCGAAAGCAAACGCATCAACGACTCACGCTTGCTTTCGATCCAGAAGTTCATCGTATCGCACGCCACCAGCTTTGGTGACTTCACCTGGTCGAGAACATCACACTGCAAGTCGGGATCGATGTTGCCGAGAAAGACCCACTCGGAGTCGTGGAATTCCGCCGGAATACGCGGCGAGAAATCCGCGAAGACACCAAGGCGCGTCTCGCGTGTCTCACGACTGTTCAGATCGAAGCTGTAGACGCCCGACCAGCGAAAGCTTTCACCTTTCGCCTGCTCGAGCCCGCTCAGATTGACGCCGCGGTTGGCCAGGAACTCGAGCTGCTTCATTGGATAGTCATCGCCGACAACGCCGACGAGTCGCACGGGGCAAAGCAGAGATGCCGCCGCACTGAAGAACGTAGCAGATCCGCCGATGGCATCTTCGATCTTGCCAAACGGCGTCTCAACTGTGTCGAGGGCCACGCTGCCGACGACCAGTAAACTCATGTAATCTCCTCGCGTTCCATTCGTTCGGGAGCAGTCAGGCCCAGCAGAGTCAGACCATTGCGCAGCACGATCTGGATTGCGCGTGCAAGCGCGAGTCGCGCGCTGCGCAGGTCCGGATCGCTGACGAGCACCGCAAGCTCGGGATTGCGGCTCGGATTGCCACTGTGATACCACGAGTTCACGATCGACGACGTAGTCTCGAGATAGTCACATACCATGTGCGGAGTGCGCGCTTCCGCTGCGCGCTCCACGAGATTCGGGAACGTGCTGAGCTGCTTAATCAGCTCCTGCTCCTGCTCGCTTCGCAGCAGGTCGAGCAGCCGTGCATCCGAATTCAATGACGCCGGATCGACATCCGCCTTCTTGAAGATGCTCGACATCCGGGCGTGCGCGTATTGGACCTTGTAGACGGGATTCTTCTCGGAGTGGTCCAGTGCCAGATCGAGATCGAACACCATCTGTGCATCGGAACGTCGCATCAAAAAGAAGTAGCGCGCGACATCGACACCCGTCTCTTCGTACAAGTCGCGCAGCGTGACGAAATCCCCAGCCCGCTTGCTGATCTTGAACTCCTCACCGCCGCGCATGATGCGAACCATCTGCACGATTTCGACACCGAGGAAGTTCTCGAGTCCGAGTGCCTTGAGCGCCGCACGCATGCGTGGTGCGTACCCGTGATGATCGGCGCCCCACACATCAATGACGTGATCGAATCCGCGCCGCGCCTTCTCCCGATGATAGGCGAGGTCGGGGAGGAAGTAGGTAAACGCGCCGTCGCTCTTGATGAGCACACGGTCCTTGTCGTCACCAAACGCCGATGTGCGCAGCCACGTCGCGCCGTCGGACTCGAACGTCAGGCCGCGCTCCTTCAGCTCGTGCAGCGTGTCCTCAATGCGCTTTTCCTGGTAGAGCGTGCTCTCGCTGAAATACGAATCGAAGAACACGCCGAAATCGCGCAGGTCGCGGTCCTGCTCCGCGCGCAGCTGCGCGACGGCCCAGTCACGGACGCGCGTTGCGCGCCCGGGCTCATCACCCGTCGTCATCGTTGCGTCCCGGACGAGCTCGCGTGCAATCTCGACCACATACTCGCCGTGATATCCGCCCTCGGGAATCTCGAGCGCCGCGCCGCCAAGCTCGCGCATCCGGGCATCGACGGACTCACCGAGCCGGATCACCTGCACACCGGCATCGTTTACGTAAAACTCACGCTCGACCTCGTGGCCGGCCCACGTCAGGAGGCTCGCAATCGCATCACCCAGCGCTGCTCCCCGACCGTGCGCGACGTGCAGCGGGCCCGTCGGATTGGCGGACACGAACTCGATCTGAATACGCTCGCGCTTCGGTGGCGTTGCCCGGCCGTAGTTCTGATCGGCCTGGATGATGTCGGCCAACAAAGCGTTCAACGTGCCCTGGCCAAACCGGAAATTGATGAAGCCGGGCCCGGCGATCTCGGCGGAGCTGACGCCCGCCGCGGACAGGTCCAGCCTCTCGATAATCGTTTCGGCAAGCTGGCGCGGCGCCCGCTTGAGCTGCTTGGCCAGGAGCATGGCGAGGTTTGTGGCGACGTCGCCGTGATCCGCCTGGCGCGGCCGCTCGAGCACTATGGGCGTGAACGTACCTTCGCCAAGATCTGCCGCGACCCGCTCCAGCTGGCCGCGGAGCTGCTCCGTGGACGCCATTAATCGGTCGAGGAGCTGGGCTTGCTGGTGGGAACGGCGGGCTTGGGCTCGGACGTGCTGGTCGAAGACGAGTCCGGCTTGGCAGACTCCGTCTTCGGCGCTGCCCCTGAATCCGATGCCGCCGCCTTCTTGTAGCGGTCGCTGCGGTAATCGGTTATGTAAAACCCGGAACCCTTGAAGATGAGACCGCCACCACCCGAAAGCACCCGTTCGGCTTCTGCGCCGCATTGGGGACACTTTGTGATCGGCGGGTCGCTCATGCGCTGAAACTGCTCGAACTCATGTCCGTTCGCGCAGCGATATTCGTATGTCGGCATTCGTGGCTCCCCGCATGTTCGAAAACCCTGCTAATTGTAGCACTGCAAGGGTCTACACCGCTACCCAACGGTTAACAGTTAACCGAAGTTGACCGTTTTCAGTTCAGCACTCGGTTGACGGTTCTCGGTTCTCGGTTCAAACGCGCATTAACCGAGAACTGTGAACTGTGAACCGGGAACCTGGCTGAAAACTGACAACAGCTCTGCCGCTACGCTTCGTCCTCAGCCACCCTGCTTATATATCCCCCACTCAACACGGAGGACGTCACTGATCTCACCGAGCGTCGCCAACGCCTTCACGGCCTCAATGATGGGCACCATCAGATTGTCGGACCCACGCGCGGCCGCCCTCACGGCGACGAGGGCCCGTTCGACGGCGGGGGCATCCCGACGGGAGCGGGTGCCAGCCAAACGCGCGCGCTGCGTCAGCTCCAGGGCCTGGTAGTCGGTGTCATCCGGTTTTACGCGAGGCTCCTCGTCCTGGAAGGCGTTCACTCCGATGACGAGGCGCTCTCCCGCCTCCACGGCAAGCTGGTGCTCGTACGCGGCGCGATGGATTTCCTCCTGGAAGAACTCGATCGAGTTTGCGGCGCCGCCCAGCTCGTCCGATTTCACGATGTACTCGAGCGCCTTTGCCTCGAGCGCGTCTGTCAGCGCTTCGACGTAGTAGCTTCCGCCCAGCGGGTCGACTGTATCCGCAACGCCGGATTCATTTGCGATGAGCTGCTGTGTGCGGAGAGCCAGACGCGCGGACTCCTCCGTCGGAAGCGACAGCGCTTCGTCGTATGCATTCGTGTGCAGTGACTGGGTGCCGCCGAGCACCGCGGAAAGCGCCTGCAATGCGACACGCACCACGTTGTTCAGCGGCTGTTGTGCCGTCAGTGTGACGCCGCCTGTCTGCGTGTGAAAGCGCAAACGCGCAGTTTCATCAGAAGCGTTGAAGCGCTCGCGCACGAGCCTCGCCCACAGACGACGGGCAGCCCGGAACTTCGCCACTTCCTCGAGCAGATTGCTGTGTGCTGCAAAAAAGAACGACAGCCGCGGACCGAACTTTTCGATATTCAGTCCGCGTGCGATCGCACGGTTGATGTACTCGAGGCCATCGGCGAAGGTGAATGCCAGCTCCTGCGCCGCGGTCGCGCCGGCTTCCCTGATATGGTAGCCACTGATCGAGATCGAATTCCAGCGCGGCACTTCCGCTGCGCAGAACGCAAACACATCCGTGACGAGACGAAGGCTCGGCTCGACCGGATAGATGTACGTGCCGCGCGCGATGTATTCCTTGAGGATGTCGTTCTGAACGGTACCGGACAGACGGTTGCGCGGAATGCCTCGCTCGTCGGCGAGTGCGACGTAGAATGCGAGCAGGATCGCAGCCGTCGAATTGATCGTCATCGATGTCGAGACTGTCTCGAGCGGAATGCCGTCGAAGAGCAGGCGCATGTCATTGAGACTGTCGATTGCAACACCAACGCGTCCGACTTCGCCGCGCGCCATCACATGATCCGAGTCATAGCCCATTTGCGTGGGCAGATCGAACGCGACGCTCAGGCCTGTCTGTCCCGCCTGCAACAAATAGTGATATCGGCGATTCGTTTCTTCCGCAGTTCCGAATCCCGCGTATTGCCGCATCGTCCACAAACGACCGCGGTACATTGTGGGATAGACACCACGCGTGAACGGAAACTCGCCGGGCGCACCAAGCTCGGACGCCTCATCCTGCACGCCATCCTTTGCAGTGTAGATGGGCTCGACTTCGATGCCGCTCGTCGTTTCGATGGGCTTCGGCTCGCTCATTTCTCGAACTCGACGAGCACTGCGCCCTTGTCTACGGCC
>JBBQYT010000204.1:0-5174 GCA_038208385.1 Longimicrobiales bacterium
CTCCATGACCGCAGCCTTGGCCAGGCCTTCCTCACCATCGGAGGCCGTCTGCACGTCATAGCCTTCTTCGGCCAGGATGAGCGAAACGGTTTGTCTCAGACCCGGCTCATCATCGATGATCAAAACGCGCATTGCGTGAACCCTTCAGAGATCAGAAGCCGAGGTACATCTTTGCCCATTTTGCGCCGTACCACAACCCGAATCCGCCGGCAATCGTGCTGAGGATGAACTGCGTCATGAACGCTCCGCCCATCATCTTGCCGATCCACGCACCGACAATCGAGAAGATTGTCGAGACAACCATCGCTACCAGCCACTTGCCTGTTTTCATTGCGATATCGCTCCTTCTGATGCAGCACCGGCACCAACCTCTTCATTCTCCAGATCCGCTGCAGGCAGCGCGATTGTGAACGTCGCTCCCTTTCCTTCATCGCTTGCCGCCCTGATGGTCCCGCCCATTGCATCGATGAGACGGGCGCACACAGCGAGTCCCAATCCAGTACCCTTCCCCGGCTCCTTCGTTGTGACGACCGGCACGAAGATCTGCTCGATCAGATTCGCGGGAATGCCCGTCCCGTTGTCTGTAACGATAATCTCGACGACTTCGTTGCCCGGATCGAACGGATCCTCACGCGGCATCCGGCCGGCTGCAAAGAGACGGCGCCTGTGCGAGTAATCTATGCCCGGCAAGTCGTTTTTTCTGCGCGCGGGCTGATGCCGCTTCGGCTGATGAACGTGCGCCGCCGTCGTGATCTCGAGCCGCGGCGACTTCGTCTCGGCCAACGCATCCGTCGCATTCACAAGCAAATTCACCAGCACCTGCTGCAGCTGGTACGGATCTCCAATCACGAGCGGCAGATCGACCTTCGGATCGAATACCAGATCGACGCCCGAGAATCTTCCCTGCGTCGCCACCAGCTCGACCGTCTGCTCGAGCACTTCATTGACGTCGATCGGCTGCTGCTTGGCATCGCGAACGCGCGCGTAATCCAGTAGTCCACGCACGATGCGATCGATGCGGCGCGCTTCCTTCTCGGCGGCTTCGACGAGCTCTTTGCTCGGGCCATCAAGCTTGCGACCGATGAGGCCCAGGTACCCGAGAATCGCGCCGAGGGGGTTGCCGACCTCATGTGCAATACCCGCCGCAAGCCGACCAACAGAAGCCATTTTCTCGGAACGCACCATCGCGTCCTTGGCTTCCATGAGCTCGACGTTCGTGTCTTCGAGCGATTCGACGTTGGCTGCAAGCGATGCCTGGTGTTGAATCAGGCGCTCCGCCATGCGATTCACTGCGTCTCCGAGGCGCTGCATCTCGGCGGTGTCGGCGTCAGGCACGCGCTGCTCGTAGCTGCCCTTCGCAATGGATTCAGCGCTTTCGATCATTTCATCGAAAGGTTTGAGCAGGCGCTGGCGCACGACATAGCTACCGAAAGCGGCAAAGACGGCGACATCGCCGGCGAGCAGAATTGTCAGGTACAGGATTGCTTCCGCAGGAGTCTGAACGCGCGGAAAGAAGATGATGACTCCCGTGGTGACTGCTATGAGCGCGCCGACGAAAACCAGCGCGAACGCAGTGATCAACTCCTTACGCAGGGTTGGTAGCTGTCGCATGGAAACGGTTGCGGGAGTGGGATCGCGTGAGTCAAACATGGTCTTGGAAGCGTCCCTTTGGCAAGGCTTTAGCGCTCCTCGCGCGATGCGTTTGTGACCACGGGGGCAACACATGCGTCGCCCCTGGAACGCAGCACCGACCGATCGATGCGATAAATCGCGGCGAGCGGCGCGATGGTCAAATCATTCTGGCGAATCAGCGCGTCCGGGCAAAGAGTCGACACGGTACGGACGTCGCGCCGCATCCCATCGGCCGGCCCCGCCACCACTACCACATTGATGCCTTCGGCGACGGCATGGTCGCGCAGGTAAGCACCCGGGCGGTTGAAGACGCGCCGCTTCGCGTACGCACTTTCCGTAGGATTTGCGGCCAGCGTCACGCGCCCGCTGTTCAGGTAGATCGCCGCCGGGAAGTCGACGAACACCGCCTCGTCGGCGCGCGTACCGAGACGAAGCCAGAGCGATGTGTTGCGCACGAACCGGCTGTTGTACAGCAGTACGTAGTCCGGAACGAACGACGACGGCTTTGTGCCGTTCTTCATGCCGTCGAGTGTTTCGCGACGGAGAGCAGTCTGTTTTTGTGCGATTGAAATCGTCGCAGCGATAAGCACGACACCAGCCACAATGGCCGTTGCACGATGTCGCAGCGCGAGATGCACGACGCCGAATGCCGCACACACACCGGCAAGCGGCAGCCAGCTCAGCATCAGTCTATCCTGTGCGAACGGCCACAACAGCACGGTGAGCGCACTCGCGGCGACGCATAACGCGAGAGCAGGATGGACTTTCAGCGCGCGCTGCCAACCGTAGGTAAACGCTGCTGCGAACAGAAGCGCCAATGCAACGCCCGCCTGCTTGAAATCGCTTAGAAGATGAATGAACAACCACGCGTAGTCCCGTGCATTGCCCAGCGCGATGCGTACGAGAAGCGCGGGCATTTGCGCGATGCCGTGGAGGGTCAGCCACTGCAGGTATGGAAGCTCGTCGGGCGCGTGACTGAGCGGGCCCGATGCGAGCATGTGTGTGTGCCACATCTCCCAGACGAGGAGTGGGAGTGCAGCGGTAGCGGCAGTAATGGCAATGCGGCGAACGGGCACTCGCGCAATGAAGAGTGCAAGGAGCGTTGCGGGCAGCAGTACGAGCGCCTGCGAGCGGAACAGGCACGCAATGGCGAGGCATGCGCCGAGCGCGACGTCGTCAAAGACGCCGGCGTTCGGCAGCGAGCGCGCGCGGTCGAACAGGACGATCGCCGCAACGCAGAACATCAGGTAGTATGGCTCGGCGATCGCGAGTGTGAGATACGTGACGGACGGATTCAGCAGCAGCGGGCCAAGTGCAAAAAAGCACGCGAGTGCGCGCGGAATTTCGAGTCGCCTGCAAATGTTCAGCAGTAGCAATGCCGTTGCGCCGACGGCGAGAATATCCCCGGCAAAGACAAGACGCATGACTGCACGAAGGCTCGTGGCGAGCCACCAGAACATCGCAAAAAGAAGTGGCAGCGCGGGAGGATACTTCGCATGTACTGGAGAGCCGATCTCGTAAATCGAATGGTAGCCGTGTCCGGTCGCGATGGCTTTGCCGAGGGACAGGTACACGCCGTCGTCATGAAATGCACCGGGAGCGAAGCCTGGTGCGAGCGAACGGGCCGCGACGAACAGCATGATGCAGACGGGAATCGCGATCAGCCCGAAGCGCTCAGTAAGCGAAGGCGGCGTGGGCGGGCAATGCGAGCGTGGGTCCGCGCCCGCTGCCTGCGGACTCGGACCCACGAAAGTCTCTATGGTCGATAGAGCGGCGTCAGACTGCACGCACGTACTGCAATCAGTTACCTGTGCATGTGATAAGACCGGCCGACGTAGCCGGTGCAACCGCAGCAGCACCACCGTAATACATGACGCATTTCTTTGTCGCGCCATTGAGTGCCGCGTGCGTGGCGGAGGCTGACCAGCCGGAGTTGTTCGCCTCCAGGACGGTTACGCCAACTCCCTGAGACGTCGCGTACTCCATCCCGGCGACGGCACTGGCATCGGAGCCTGCGGCGCCCGCATACCGCTGATTAGGGCCGTAGTACATCTCCTGCGCCTGGGCCAGGTTCTTCAGGTCCGATTGCATCGCGCTGAAGTATGCGCGTTCGCGCGTTTGCCAGTAGAACGGAATCGCTATGACAGCGAGAAGTCCGATCACCAGCATCACGATCATCAGCTCGATGAGAGTGAAACCACCCCGTCGTGGATTCATGATTTCATTACCCGCCAGTACAAGAGACCTTCGGTGCCTCGAGCATTTCGGCGCTCCGTAAAACAAGTTCTGGACTGGGAGTCGGCGTTCATAGTGGCAGCCCGCGCCATAATTAGGCAAGCGCTATACCTTGCGCCTGTCGAACTCCCATAAACGGCCCCGGCTCAATGCCTTAGGACCCCATGGGATCCAAAGCACCAACTTCGCCTTGCAACAGAGTGTACTTGCATTTTGCAAATGGCTCGCAGTTTACGGAGCCAACTGCCCAATATTGGCCGACTTACGCATTCGCTGGACTTCCGCGACGGTCGAGTCATTCCCCGCCGCCCGGGCCACCGCCGTGTCGAATGCCAACCTCGCCTCCTGCGGTTTGCCGGCCGAGGCCAAAGCGCGCCCCATCATGCCCCACTGCATCCAGGTGTTGCCGCCCTGCTCGCGGACGGTAGCCCTCCAGGCGGCGACTGCCTCGTCGTTGCGGCGGAGACCCATGAGGGAGCGGGCGCGCAGCTCGTAGAGGTAAGAGGTCGGCCCAATGAGCTGGATGCTGTGGTTCACGGCCGTGAGGGCGTGCTCGTATTGGTGGCTATCGAGGTAGGCCATGGCCAGGAACTGCTCGGTGCGCGAGACGTTCGGGTGGAGCTTGTGGGCGCCCTCGAGCACGCGCGCGGCCATGCCGTATCGCTTCATCTGGAGGTCGTAGGCGCCGAGCTCGGTGAGAAGCTGGGAGTCGTAAGGCCAGAGCTGTAGCGCGTAGGCCCAATGCTGCTCGGACTGCGCGGTATCACCGCGCTGCAGGGCGCGGACCGCCTCGGACCATTGTCCCCGGTACGATTCCGGATGGTCGCGCAGGATGACGGTCATAATTGTCTTTGTGTCTTTCCACTCTGGATTGCGTGTGACGGTGCGTGCAGCAAAGAGCGCGAGCACGACGGCGAGTGCAGTGGATGCGATCGCGAATTGCCGTCGAGGTCCCCGTGCGAGAGCAGTCCACATGTAGGCGCCGTAGGCGGCGACTGCGAAGGACGGCAAGTACAGGACGCGCTCTGCGATGATGACGCCGATGGTATACAGCAGGTTGGAGACGGGCAGCACGGCTATGAGGAACCAGGCTGCACCGAAGCCGATGTCCGGACGCCACGGCGTCGTGCATGCGACGGCAATTGTGACGACGAGAAGTATTGCGCCGACGAAAGCGAATGCGGACATGGACTCGACGGGCAAAATGACCGCGGGCGAATAATCGGCCGAAAGGTCCTGCGGATAGATCAACAGGCGGACGAACTCCGGCCAGGCACGAAACGCGTTCAGGATACGGTGCGAGCCGG
>JBBQYT010000205.1:0-5154 GCA_038208385.1 Longimicrobiales bacterium
GATAAGCGCGACCGTTGCGCTGAAAACCCAGACTGTTTTGCGCTGCATGCCGCCGATCAGGCGCCACCCATCGCAAGGAAATTGCCGAGAGTGCGGTTGATCGCGTTCAACACGGCCACAGCTGCGCTGCGATGCGTGTCATCGGTCGCGAGCACTGCACCGACAAGACGCTGCGGCGGAGTGCCGGGACGATACAGCGAAGCAACCATCAGCTCCTGGTCGAACGCGCGAATCGGCTTGATGCCGATGAGACGCAGACCGAGATCTTCGCCCGTCAGTGCTTCGAGTGCGCTGAGCGCAGCAGTCGCAGCCGTGCGCAGCTCGATCATTCCCTTCTCACCAATCGCTTCGCCAGTGAAAACGGCGTCATGCCATTCGAGCGAGACCTTCACGCCAACGCGGCCATCGCGCTCCATCGTGCTCTTGACGCTCTCGAGTCGCACACGGTGCCGATCGCTCCGGCCGCCGCGTGTTGCGATCTCGATCGGAATCGAGGTCGGGTCCATACCGACCGCCATCACCGCGCGCTTCGCTCCAAGCTCCAGCGGAGCCCGCTCGGCATCGGGGCGGCAGATGATCCAGACGGACCCGGATTCCTCGTCGACTAGAGCGCGCTCTACCCCGACCAGGGCCTCGAGTTTGACGCGCAGCAATTGAAGCGTGCTCGCGTCTACACCAGAGAGCGTTGCCACGGCGCAGTCTCGTTCTGAAGGTTAAAAAGAGTGGCTGGGGAGATGGCCTGAGTTCTCATGATAGCCAGAAACAGTTGACTTTGTCAAGCTGCATCAGGGCCGGAGACGTTGCCCCGGCCCAATTTGGAGCGATACGGCTTTTCAGAATTTTAGGAATGCTCCAACTCCGTCCAGGTCGCTCAGCGTGCCCCGCGCTGCGAACTCGACCGGGACATCCTGCTCCTGGGCGATCCAGATCATGGCTTCAGCCAGGTCCACACCGCTCTCGGTCTTCCCGCCACAATACGGGCACGGGGTCTGCTGCCTGGCCAGAATGAACCCACATTTCTGGCACCGTGACCCTGTCTGGTCCATGTCCCGAGCCACCACGAGCCGGTCGACCTTGCCCTCCTGCAACTGGACAAGCGTGTCTTCCGCGCCCGCGCTGGCCAGGTGCCGGTGCTTCACGCGGTCGCGGATCCTCGACAACGTTTCTTCGATCTCGAGCTGTACCTGCGCATCGAAAAACCCTGCAAGACGAACCAGAATTTCCGACGCGCTTTCAGAAACATTCCCGTGTGCCGTATGCGCGACGCGATCGAGCAATGCTGCAGGCAACACCTCCATGAAATTCTTTACGTTCTCGTCGGTCCCGAGGAGAACGATGTCATCGGTGGTGTGCAGTCGGCAGAACTCGGAGAGCTGCTTCGAAAAATCCCTGTAGAAACGCAGCGTCTCCTCAGCCTTGTACTGCTGAAAATTCGCTTCCGGTGGCCCGCCCCGGGCGTCGTGCGTCGTCGGATACGCGTCTGGATCAACCGTCCGTTCCAGGAGAATTTCACCGAGATAAATCGACAACATGCGGAAGTGCTCGCGGTCCACGAGCGCAACAACATGATGACGCTGTTTCTCGACGATCTCTGCAAGCGGACCGACAACCGGACGTTCGCCGACGTTGAGCCTGTTTTCAAAGTGCACGGATACCTGAAATCCCTGAATCCAGTCGCCGTCAATCTCGAGAAAGATTGCAACACCCTTGTTGGTCTCGTTGTATTCGGCTTCGAGCCACGCATCGATGCGCTCGAACGCAGGCACAACCATTTCATCGCAATGCGATTTTTGCTGGTCGAGAAAAACCCGGTAGTGGCGCTTGTTGTCGGATCCAACCGAAGTGTCCAGGAAGACGGACATGATCCGTTTGCCGTCGTATGGACGATGAATGAGCGTCTGGATGTCGGTTCGAGTTACCATTTTCTCGCGGGTCTGGAGGAGTTGAGTAAACCCGCTTTTAGATGGGCAAGCTGCGTGCCTTTTCGGACGCGGCGGGGGAGGGGGCGACGCGGTGAGGGGGCGCCCCCTCGCCCCCTCATGGAGCGGCGGAAGGGACGTGGGTGAACGGCTACAAATGGTAGTTCGGCGCCTCTCTCGTAATCGCTACATCGTGCGGATGCGACTCCCGCAGTCCGCCTGTCGTAATCCGAACGAAGCGACTCCGTGTCCGCAGCGCCTCAATATCGGGACATCCGCAGTAGCCCATGCCGCTGCGCACGCCGCCGACCATCTGGAAGATAACCTCGTTGACCGGGCCCTTGTAAGGAACGCGGCCCTCGATGCCCTCGGGCACAAACTTGCGCGTCACCGATGCATCTTCCTGGAAGTAGCGGTCGGCTGATCCTTCCTCCATTGCCGCGAGCGAGCCCATCCCGCGTACAACCTTGAAGCGACGACCTTCGAGCAGGAAGCTCTCGCCCGGACTTTCTTCCGTGCCGGCGAACATCGATCCCATCATCACGGAGCTCGCACCTGCTGCCAGGGCCTTCACGATGTCGCCGGAAAAACGAATTCCGCCGTCGGCGATGATCGGCACTTTGCCTTCGACGCCGCGCACGGCTTCGACGACTGCCGTGAATTGCGGAACGCCGATTCCCGTCACAACGCGCGTCGTGCAGATGCTGCCGGGCCCAATGCCGACTTTCACTGCATCCGCGCCGCGCTTCGCGAGTGCGGCGGCGCCTTCCGCAGTACCGACATTGCCTGCAATGATCTGCGCGTCGGGGAAACGTTCGCGCGTACGCGACAGTGCATCGAGCACACCGACGGAATGTCCATGTGCGGTGTCGATGACCAATACATCGCATCCGGCATCGAGCAGCGCGGCTGCGCGATCGAGATCGCGGTCGCTCGTGCCAATCGCACCTCCGACGCGCAAGCGACCCAGCTCATCCTTGCACGCGAGCGGGAACTGTCTGCGCTTGAAGATGTCCTTGACCGTGATCAGACCTTTGAGCCGTCCATCGTTATCGACAACAGGAAGTTTCTCAATGCGATGCTTGTGCAGGATGCGCTCGGCTTCTTCGAGCGATGTTCCGGTTGGCGCAGTGATCAGATTTTCGCGTGTCATCACGTCGCCGATGCGCTTGTCCAGGTCACGCTCGAACTGCATGTCGCGGTTCGTGATGATGCCGACGAGACGCCCGTCCTCTTCGACGATCGGAACGCCGCTGATCGAGAACTGCTCGGTGAGGCGCACAGCATCGCGCAGGCGCATGTCCGCGGACAGCGTGATCGGATTCATGATCATGCCGCTCTCGGATCGCTTGACACGATCGATTTCGGCAGCCTGCTGGTCGATCGCCATGTTCTTGTGGATGATCCCGATGCCGCCTTCGCGCGCCATTGCGATGGCCATCCGCGATTCCGTTACCGTATCCATTGCCGCAGATACCAGTGGAATGCTCAGCTCGATCTTACGGCTCAGCTGCGTTGCGACTTTCGTATCGCGCGGATGAACTTCGGAATACGCGGGGAGAAGCAATACGTCATCAAAGGTGAGGCCTTCACCCATGAAGCGAGAGTCAGGCTCGCGGTCGCTCATTTGTCGGTCCGGTTAGGATGCACGAAGCCCGCCGAGCGGAATGCGTGAGACGCAGCATTCCCGGCGGGCCATGACATCGAAAGAAAAACTAGTCCTTCCATGTATAAAGGTATCGCGCGTTGTTTCGAGCTGTCAACCTTCGCGGCGAACCCTCCGGCGGAGAATCTTCTGCACGGGCTTGGGCACGAACGAGCCCACATCCTCGAGACCACCGATCAGCAGCGCGAGCACGTCGGGCTTCCCTTTCCAATGCTCCATCAGGACTTCAGGTCCAGCACGCGTAATCAGCCGATTCAGTGCCAGGCTCAGCAGGAATACGTCGTCAGTGAGACCCAGGAAGCCGAGAAAATCCGGCACCAGGTCGAACGGCGAAATCACGTACGCGATCACGAACGCGAGCATCGCCTTGTCGACGGCGGCCACGCGCGAATCGCGGAGCAGATTCACGAGCAGACGCAGAAAGTTCGGCAGGTGCCGGATCATCCGCACAACTGCCAGGCGACTGCCACCGCGCTTCTTCAACAGCCCGCTCGGGCGAGGAATTCTCATGAAGCTCCGTTGTTTTGATCGGGATGCTTTTCGGGTTCAACCGGTGACGCCGGCTTCTCGCCGTTTGCAGGTGCTGCGAGCTTGCGAACCTGTGTTGAATCGCCTTCGACAGGCTTCGATGCGCCGCTCACCATCTCGACACCTGCATCCAGCGCGCTGATGCCCACATCGACAACCTGCTTGCTCGCGTCCACCACGCCCTTCATCACCGTGCTCGCCGTTCCAAACATGCCGACCGCACCCCTGATGTAGCGCGGTGCAACAGACAGATCGCGCATGCGGTCCTCGAACTTCTCCGCAAACTTCTGCAGCGGCGACGGCTCGGTTGCCCGGCCCGGCGCGTACTTCGATTCGAGGAACTCGATATAGTCGAGCACCTGGTAGAGCTGCTCGTCCGGGAGAACCTGCAGCTTCCGCCACAGCCGCTCTCGCATTACGTCGTGCATGTCGTTCGTCCTTTCAGCGTTCTGTCCCACAACGCAAAATTAGTGCGCCCGCGCTTTTGCGGCGAGGCAGTTTTCACTTTCCGCCTGCTGCCGGACACGGTTGCACCGTCGGCCGATTGGCGTCACCGCCCGCCGACTGTAGCTGGATTGTACCCCGAAGTGCGCTCGTCACTACGATGTTCGGCGCCAACTCGTTTCCCCTCCGCCTCTCGCCCACCCACATGCCGCTCCAGCCGAGCTTCTCCGCGAGAGCGCAGCCGTGGACCGGGCCGAGCGCAAAAAGCGTCGCCGCGCGGGCAGCGGCCTCAACGGCCGTTGCAGCTATCGCCATGGCGTGTCCGCCAGCTGCGCCGGCTTTCGCCGCCGGTCCGCCATAGCCCGCCACTGCCCCGCTCTCCATTGTCACCAGGGCAAGCACCTGGTCCTCATCGGCCGGCGCACGGATGGCCACACCCCACACATCGCCTTCCGGCGGCTTCCCGAAATAGCGGGCATTGCCGGCCAGCTCCACGGACCCGCGCAAAACGCCTTCTGCGCGCAGGGCATCGACCGCCAGGTCCATGGCGTAGCCCTGCATGAGCGCGATTCCCGCGCCGGCACCGCCCGGCTCCGA
>JBBQYT010000206.1:0-5133 GCA_038208385.1 Longimicrobiales bacterium
CGGGACCAGTGGCTGCGGTGTGCGCACGCTTTCCTTGACGCGCAGCCAGGAATTGATTGCCTTGACCGGCGAGCACCACGCCGCGTTGGTGCTCGCGCGCCGTGCCATCATGGCACCCCGCGACACCTCACAGGCCGCGGAACTCGCAGCCGCGCTTCCGCAAATATTCGCGCGCGAACTGGAGCCGCATTTTCTCATCGAGGAACAGAAGCTGCTGCCGCCGCTGTGCGATGCAGGAGAGTCTGCGCTCGCCACGCGAACCCTCGAGCAGCACCGGGAGTTGCGCGCGCTTGCGCGAGCCATCGGTGAGGGCGATGTGGCGGGACTTGTGTCCTTCGGCCTGCTGCTCGAGGCGCATGTGCGCTTCGAGGAGCGCGAGCTGTTTCCGCTGGCCGAAGCCATTCTTCCGGCACATGCGCTGGCCGCCGTTGCAGCCAGCGCCGTCGCCAAACCCAGGCAGCACAAACTCACCAATTCAGGAGCTTGAACCATGGCCACCGCACCGCATCTGCATCTCTCGCCCGACGCGATCTATCCTTTCGACGCCCGCGGCGTCGCCAAGCGCTTCCGCCATGCCGCGATTTTCGGCGCGCTGGACGCGCTCAACTCCGGCGAAACCATGCGCTTCGTCAACGACCATGATCCGCTGCCTCTGCTCGATCAGCTCACCATGCGCTACGCAGAGTCTGTGACTATCCGGTACGTGCAGCGCGATCCGGGCGCGATCGTGATTGACTTCGTCAAGCGCTGACGCTGCGCTGATGCGCGCATCTTCTTTCGCTTCGACAACACGCAGGAGGCATTATGGCCATCGCTCACGCGGCATCCGGTGAATTGATAGACGTTCGGCCGCTGGGTGCAAACCTGCGCCAGACGAGTTCAAGTACTCTGGTCAGGGCAAACCACCTCGAGGTGTTTCGGCTGATCTTGCCGGCCGGCAAGACGGCACCCGATCACAAAGCCTCCGGCGCGATTACCATTCAATGCCTCGAAGGGGTAGCGGAACTCGACGCCCATGGACAAACGCAAGTCCTGCATGCGGGAAGCCTGGTGTACCTGTCAGACGCAGTACCGCACGAGGTCAGGGCGCTGGAGGATTCGTCGCTTCTCGTTACGGTTTTGTTGAGGCGTGCGTGAACGCAGCGGAACATGGGGAGTGGTTGCTCGATGAAGCGCTGGCCGAAACATTCCCAGCCAGCGATCCCATCGCCGTTTCCCCATATTCGGCGGAGTTGCATAGGTCCGCCGCACAGACGGGCAAGAACGCCGTTCTTGAGCGCCGGCTGTCGCAGCACAAAGAAATTGCTGTGTCGATCGCGGCGTGGCGCAAGGCGACCGATGCGCATGGCAAATGATGGTGCGCGTGCCGGCGTGATGCGAAGCGCGAGACACGCCGAGGCGGCGCGTATTGAGTTTCTGCTGCAACGCGATGGACCGGTCGCGACCCTGGTTTGGGTACGGCGGACTCTCACAATCTATCGCCGAGCGGTGCTCGATCGCAGGCATTTCGCGCATCTTGCCGAATTCCGCCCGAGGTTCATTGCTTCATGCCTTGAATTGCGCCTCTGGCGGGATGCCAAGGCCGGCAACGATGTCTCGGGAGCAGTGTAGCTCGATCAGGAGGGGTGACAATGGTGAACCAAGTCAGAAGATGGAAGACGGAGCACGTGGAGTTCGTCCGCCTTCTCGACATACTTGAATCGCAGATCGGCTTGTTTCACCGGGAGGCAACGGTGAACTACGAACTGATGCTCGATATCGTCTACTACCTGACGCATTATCCGGACCGGTTTCATCATCCAAGGGAAGATATCGCGTTCGCGAGACTTGCCGAACGGGATCCATCGGCCCGGCTCCGCGTGGGCGAGCTCCTCGGCGAGCATAGAGTGATCGCCACCTCCGGCAAAAAGCTGGTTGAACAACTAAACGCGATACTTGGCGACGCGATATTGGAGCGGGAAGCGGTCGAAGCGAGTGCGGCAACCTATATCGTCTACTACCGCCAGCACATGGCGCGGGAGGAGGCGGAATTGTTTCCGCGCGTCGAGGATGTTCTCAGCGACGCGGACTGGAAAGCCGTGGGCGAGGCGATTACTGCCGAGGCCGATCCGCTGTTCGGCGCCAAGGTCGGGCAGCGCTACCAGCAACTGCACCGGCAGATCATGCTCGCATCCAAGGGAAAGGATACCGGTGCTTGAGGATGATCGAAATGATTGACGAGCGCAAAACGATCGAGATCGATGTCCTGCGCTATCGTCCAGAGCAGGACGACAACCCATTGTTTCAGAGCTACAGCGTGCTTTATACGGACGACATGTCGGTACTGCAGGGGCTGCAATACATAAAGGACGATCTGGACAGCACTCTCAGCTTTCGCTGGTCGTGCCGAATGGCGATCTGCGGAAGCTGCGGGATGATGATCGATGGCGTGCCGAAGCTTGCATGCCGGACGTTTCTGCGCGACTACGATGGAGCAGGAGTACGAATCGAACCACTGGCGCACTTCCCGGTCGAGCGCGACCTTGTGGTGGGGATCGAGGGGTATATAAAGAGGCTTGAAGGCATCAAGCCCTATCTGCTTCACAAAGAGCCGCGTTCGCTTGATGAAGGAGAGTATCTGCAGACGCCGGCGCAGCTGGATCGCTATAAGCAGTTCAGCGGGTGCATCAACTGCATGCTCTGCTACGCGGCCTGCCCGCAGTACGGGATGAATCCGAAGTTCATCGGCTCCGGGCACATGGCGCTTATCCATCGCTATAACGCCGATTCGCGCGACGGCGGTCGCGACCAGCGCATGGAGCCGGTGAACGAGGACGATGGCGTATGGGGCTGCACCGCCATAGGATATTGCTCCGTCGTCTGCCCAAAACAGGTCGATCCCGCCAACGCGATCAATATGTACAAGATCGAGAGCACGCAGGACTATTTCCTCGGATTCTTAGCACCGCGTGGGACGCGCAAATGAGCAAGCGGGTCGCCCCTGTCGTGGAACTCTCGGCGAGCGAGCTGCCGGCGTTTTGCCCGAACCCGTCGATGCCGCTGTGGGCGTCTCATCCGCGGATTTTCCTGGATGTCGTCAACGACAGCGAGGCGATGTGCCCGTACTGCGGGACACGCTATCGCCTGAAACGCAATGTCCACGTCCGCGATCATGAATTCGATACACGCAACCTGCATCAGCACCGCGAGCAGCATACCCTGCAGCTGGCTATTGAGCATCCGGCGCCGACCTCGTCGCTGCACAATCGAGAAACGCCAAATATGACCGCCGACGCGCTTGGCAACACGACGCTCGAGCGCATGACACGGTGGATGAAAAGAGAACAATAAGCACGGCAATTGCATCGCCAAATGTTGGCAACGGATGAACCGCAGTGATCAACGCCAAGGAATCGCAGGCTTTCCCCAAATTTCCGACTCTCGAAGCCTTGTTGGCGGCAGTGCGCGATTGCCGCGCCTGCGAGCAACATCTGCCGCTCGGCCCGCGCCCGGTGCTGCGTGCCGGGAAAGCAGCCCGCATCCTCATCGTGGGACAGGCGCCCGGCGCACGCGTGCACGCGACGGGTATTCCGTGGGATGATCGGAGCGGCGAGCGGCTGCGTGCCTGGATGGGGATGGAAAGAAATGTCTTCTACGATGAATCCCGCATCGCCATCATTCCTATGGCTTACTGCTATCCGGGCCGTGGGAACGGCGGCGATCTTCCGCCGCGGAGGGAATGCGCGGCGTTGTGGCTTGATCTCTTGCTCGCCAAACTGCCTCGCATTGAACTGACTTTGCTCATCGGCCAGTATGCGCAACGTCATTTTCTGGGTAGGCGGCGCAAGTTGTCATTGACGGAAACGACCAGGGCATGGCGGGAATATGCGCCGCAATACCTTCCTCTTCCGCACCCTTCACCGCGGAATACACCATGGATACAGCGCAACCCGTGGTTTGAGCGGCAGGTTCTGCCAGCGCTGCGCACACGGATCAGCGTGCTGCTTGGTCACTGAATGAATTCGGTATGAAGAATGCGATCGAAAGGCACTACGGAATCGTGAGCGTTGACGACCAAAAGGCGTTGAGCGGCCTTGAGTTGGTGCAACGTTTTGTCGTCGGCTCGTTGCCTCTGAATACGATGGCGCGGACGCTCGGCTACGACGTTGTCGAGGTCGAGTACGGAAAGGTTGTCGTGACCGCCAATCCGAGCGGGGAACATCTCAACCCGGAGGGTACTGTGCACGGCGGCCTCGCGGCTACGCTGCTCGATACGTGCATGGGCCTCGCAGTTCGCTCCACACTGGAAAAAAGCCTTGGTTCGACCACGCTCGAGTTCAAGATATCTTTTGTGCGCCCGATTACGCAAGAGACCGGCCCGATCAGAGCTGAAGGGCTGGTGCTGGCGAGCGGCCGTCGTATCGGTACAGCCGAGGGGCGTATCACCGACAGCAAGGCTCGGCTTCTCGCGCACGCTACAACGACGTGCTTGATTTTCCAGCGCTAAAGCTGCTATGCCAGTGTTATCATCTGCAACCAGACGTTGTCAGATTTGATAGGCCCGGGGCGCGATCGATGTGCAAAACCGGACATCCCTGCGACCACCGCTCCACAGCGTAAGGGTGAACGCAGAACACAGTTTTCTATCGGCCTGCGCACGGGTGAAGGCATGACAGACCCATATAATCGCGGAGGTCCTGCCATCGAATCGGGTATCCCTTGGCTGGGGTCACTGCATAATCGTACCGTGCTGGTCGTCGTGTTGGTGATTACGTTCGGTCTGATCATCGCAGACGTCAGCACATGGATCGAGCTTGACTTGGGTGCGATCTATAGTCTGCCCATGCTGCTTGTCGGCGCCACGCGCAGCCGGCGGCTGCTATGGATGCTGGCGGCCTTGCTCATGATCGCAATGTTCGTTGTGTACGCCGTGCAGGTTCCGGCAGGCACGTTCACTTTGCATGAGACATTCTTCGTCAATCGAATGCTCGCTGCCGTTACGTTGCTGCTCATAGCGTGGGTGCTGCATATCTGGATGAATTCGGTGGACATCAATGAGGCGCAGGCGCGGCTGATCAAGGAGCAAAACGAAAAAATCGAATCGGTCAAGATCTCGGCACGCTTGGTCGAGGCACAGGAATCTGAGCGGCGGGC
>JBBQYT010000207.1:0-5123 GCA_038208385.1 Longimicrobiales bacterium
ATCAGTGCTCTTTCCTCAGGGAGTCGGTAGCAATCCGCGTCGCGCGAGATCGCGGTCGTGCTCGACCATGATTCGGATGATCTCATCCAGCCCGGTCCTGGCGCTCCACCCCAGCTCGGCTTTCGCACGCGCCGGATCGCCACTCGAGCTGCGTACTTCATTGCTCCGAAACAGACGCTCGTCCGTCGTCGTGTGATCGCGCCACTCGAGCCCCACGCATCGGAACGCGCGCTCGGCAAACTCTTCGAGCGAATGCAGGATGCCTGTCGAAACAATGTAGTCCACCGGCTCATCCTGCTGCTGCATGAGCCACATCGCGTGCACGTACTCGGGTGCGTAACCCCAATCGCGCTGTACCGACACGTTGCCAAGCACGAGCCGTTCCGTGCTGCCTTCCGCAATGCGCGCTGCAGCCGCCGTGATCTTGCGTGTCACATACGTTTCGCTGCGGAGTGGAGACTCGTGGTTGAACAGGATCCCGGAACAGGCATGCACGCCGTACGACTCGCGATAGTTCACAGTCATCCAGTGCGACGATGCCTTTGCGGTGCCGTACGGACTGCGCGGGTGAAACGCATCCGCTTCCGTGTACGGCTGCGATTTGTCGCCTCCAAACATCTCACCGCTCGCGGAGAGATAAAAGCGGACATCGCGATGCTCGCGCCGCACTGCGTCCAGCAGGTGAATCGTGGACTCGATGTTCGGGCTCAGTGTTTCGGCAGGATTGTCGAACGACGCGCTCACCGAGCTTTGACTCGCCAGGTGGTAGAGCTCATTCGGCCGGACCGCATCCAGAATCGCCTGGGCATCATCGCGCAGCGCGACGTTCGCAGCGTGCACCTGGATGCGGCCGCGCACGCCGAGCTCTCTCAATCGGAACAGGCGCGCTTCATCGATTGCCCGCGTCGTGCCATGTACTTCGTAGCCCTTCTCCAACAACAGCTTGGCGAGGTAGGCGCCATCCTGTCCTGAGATACCGGTGATCAGCGCACGTGGCATCCTCAGGTCGTTGCCCGCGCGGCCCACTTCGCTACGCGCGCGCTGCTCTCCTCGTGCGCCGTCTGCGCCGCGCCGCCCCACCAGTCCTTACGGTCGCGATACCATGCAACCGTCTCGCGCAGGCCGGACTCGAAGGCGCGCGCAGGACGCCAGTAAAGCTCCCGCGTCGCTTTGTCGAATGCGATCGCGTAGCGACGGTCATGCCCAGGCCGATCCGCGACGTGCTGAATCAGACCCGGGTCCGCCTTCGTGTGCTCGATAACACCGTGCACCACATGCAGATTCTCGCGCTCCGCACCACCGCCGAGATTGTAAACCTCGCCCGACCGGCCATGCTCGAGCGCAGCGAGCAACCCGTGACAGTGATCTTCGACGTGAATCCAGTCTCTCCGCTGCCTGCCATCGCCGTACACCGGCAATGGACGCCCCAGCAACGCCGAAGTGATCATCAGCGGAATCAGTTTTTCGGGATGCTGATATGGACCGTAATTGTTCGAGCAGCGCGTGATGACCACGTCCAAACCGTACGTGTGATGAAACGCGAGCACCATTTGGTCTGCAGCGGCTTTGCTCGCGCTGTACGGCGATCGTGGTGAGAGCGGCGTCTCCTCGCTGAACGGCGGCTCTTCCGGCTTGAGCGAGCCATACACTTCATCCGTGCTCACCTGCACGTGACGGACGCCACCATTCGCAAGCGCAGCCTCGGCCAGCACAACCGACCCCTCGACATTCGTGCGCAGGAACGCACCACTATCGTCAATGGAACGATCGACGTGCGTCTCCGCAGCACAATGAAAAACAGCATTGAAGCCGCGCTTGCGGAACAGGTCTGCAACCAGCCTGCGATCGGCCACGTCACCCACAACCAGCTCATACCGGTCCGACGCCACAACATCCTGCAGATTTGCCGGATTCGCAGCGTAGGTCATGAGGTCGAGATTGACGACACGCCAGTCCGGTCGCTCGTTCAGCAGCAGGCGCACGAGATTACTGCCAATGAAACCAAGACCGCCCGTCACCAGAACATTCATCAGAAGTGCGCCCTTATCCCTGTCGAAAGCGATGACGAGCTCCAGCCGCGCGCACCATCCTCGCCGCTTACCGAGACGACGAGATCCGCGGTCGGAATCATGCGCACCGAGAGCTGCCCCTCAGCACCACGACTCGAGCCTGCGCGAGCGGGTGCGAAAAGGTTTTCTGCACCGCGATCCCGCGCAAACAGATCCAGCGCGAGTGTGACACGCGCAGCAACGAACGAAGCGCGTCCGTACAAACGCCATTCGACGCCGTTACCGCCAAGCGGATGACCGAGCGGCCTGCCGTCCTCAGCCCAGCCGTTGGTGAAGCTGAAGTTGCGATACCACGCTGGATTGCCGCAGCAGGAATGAGCGAACGACGTGCGCTCGACACCGAGCCCGAGGGTGCGCGCGCCGGGAATTCCCGGGATGTATGTACCCAGCCGAATTCCCGGAACGTTGTGATACATCCCCGCGCCATCATCCATCGCGGCCTCGCCGTAAATCACCGGAAAGAGCGCGGGCACCGGCACGCGATACCGCACATCCATCGAGAACAGCTGATTCGCAAAAAAACTGATTTGTTTGTTGGCAGCCGATTTGCCGGCCGAATTGATGCCGACGAACGTCCGGGCCAGGTTCTTCAGCGTGACGGGCGCATTGCCGCTTCCGCCAAACATCGCAGCGCGATTGAATCCGATGGTGAGTCGCGGATGCGGCGTCATGGAGCCGCGCGCCCCCCAGAGAAACGGATTGCGATAGGGAGCCGTGTCGCCTGCCATTGCAATGAAGCTCTCGAGCTGGATCCATCCCATGGCGCGCAGAAACGCTGGGAAGTGGACCGGGCGCGGCAGATACATTCCCGCGCCCGTCAGTGCGACGTGTTCGTTCCACAGCAGTCCAGATCCGGGCCCCGGCCCGAATCCCGTTCCGCGCCGTCCTGCCCAGGCGCCGAGGTGCCAACGCTCGAGCGCGAGGTACCCTTCACTGACGCCGATCGAGCTGCCTGCAACGCGCGGCGAGATGCTTATCGCCGCGTAGCGGCCCAACAGTGCGTTGATTGTTCCGAGAGCAAGCGCGCCGGACGTGTCACGCTGCGTACGCGGGCCGGTCCAGTTGGTGGCGTTGTCGTAGCCGAATCCTGCGTGCACGATGCCAGCTGCACGCGTATACCCGACAAGCGCTTCGCTGCCAACATGCCGGACACCGAATGCACTGCCAGCTGCCGTATTCGGGTCGTATTCTTCGCGGAAGCGTTGCTCGTACGCACGCACCAGCGAAGCAAATTCAGGTGCGCGACCGTCCGCATTGACATGCGCGATTGCAAACAGCTCAGTGACGCGCCCGCGCGAAATCACACGCACGCCCGGGTCGAAGCCGGCGGTGATCAGCCCGTACGCATCGAGCTGTTCCACCGCGGCGCGAGCCCAGTGATCTGGCGGAAGAAATGGCGACGCGGGCGCAACAGCGTTTTGCGCGAAAGCCGCGCGCGCGAGGAGAAGCTGAGTGCAGAAGGCCAGCGCGATCGCAAGCTTCGCGCTGGCGTTGCGCGCGCTACTGGCCAGCTGGCGCCGGTTCCGATGCGTAGTAGTAGCGTGAAGCAGAGCCATACGACCCGTAGTACCGCTCCTTCTTCAGGTCGATGTCGTTCAGCACGGCGCCGAGCAGGGGTGCGCGCACAGTCGCGATTTGATCCATCGCGAAACTCAGCGCGCGCTTCTCGGTCACGCCTGCGCGCGCGATCATGATCACGCCGTCTGCGTTCGTGCCCAGAATCGCCGCGTCGGTAACCAGATTGAGTGGCGGTGCGTCCAGGATGATCGCATCGTAGCGGCCGTCCAGATCTTCGAGCAGCGCGCGCATCCTCGCTGAGCCAAGCAGCTCTGCAGGATTCGGCGGCAGAGTGCCCGTGGGCAGGAAGTCGAGATTCCCGATGGTGCCAACCACTACCTTCTGCACGGCGTCCTCGAAGCGCACACGTCCAAGCAATACGTTCGAGAGTCCCGGCTCGCGCTCTGTCCTGAACACCTGGTGCAGCTCGCCACGGCGCATGTCGGCATCGATCAGCAGCGTCTTGAGCTCCTGCTGCGCCAGCGTAATGGCGAGGTTTGCGGCCGTGGTGGACTTGCCATCGCCTGGAGTGGGGCTCGTGAACACCAGCACCTTCGGCGTTTTGTCCGGACGAGAGAACGTGATGTTCGTGCGCAGGCTGCGGTACGCCTCCGAGATCGGATTGCGCGGGTCTCGATTCGTGACGAGGCGCTGGGCAAAGTGCGTTGCGCCATCGCCATGGATCGGTACGGCTTTTCGCGTGATGCGATTGAAAACGGTTTTGCCCTGCGCTGCCGCTCCCGCAATCGCCTCCGGAATGCGCGGTATGAGGCCCAGCACCGGTGTGCTGCCGATGAGTGCCTGGAGATCCTCGCGTGTATGGATCGAGTCATCCATGGTTTCGCGCGCGAACGCAGCGCCGACGCCCATCATCAGACCGAGCACGAGCGCAGCAAACAGATTGAAGGCAGGCTTTGGACTGATTGGCCTGGTCGGTGTCACTGCCGGATCGACTACGCGTACGCTCGGATCTTCGATCGCAGCGGCGATCTGCGCCTCCTTGAGACGCGTCTGCAACAGCACGAAAATATCCTCGAGCACCTTCGACTGACGCGTCAGGCGCGCAAACTCGATCTCCTTCGCGGGCACCGCGCTAAGCGCGGGGCCGTACGACGCAAGCGTCGCATCGAGCGATGCCACGGACGTTCCGAGGCCCTGCAAATACGTCGATGTAATCGTGCGAAGCTGATTCTCGAGCTCGGAAATGCGCGCCGTCAGAATCTGCACGTCCGGATCGTCGGGCGTGCGGCGCGTCAACAGCTCGGAGCGCGTGTTTTCAACTTCTGAAAGCGAACGCAACAGCTCCGACACGGCCTGATTCCGGAACAGTGTCGGGAATGCAACAAGCCTCCGGTACGCAGACGGATCTCCGGCCTTCGCGCCGGGCGTCTCTGCGACCTGCTTCATCAGGTTGTCGAGTGCGACACGCTCCGAGTTCATCACATCGCGCTGACCCTTCAGCTCCGCGAGCCGCGCAATATCGGCTTTGCCCTCCGC
>JBBQYT010000208.1:0-5120 GCA_038208385.1 Longimicrobiales bacterium
TGCGTGTTCGCATCGTTCGCGTACTTCACGAGCGCAGCGCAGTCGCGGTCCGTGGCGAAGCGCTTGCCATAGGCTACGACGCCTTCAAACCGCACCGCCGGCGAAGGGTCTGCGAGTGCGCGCGTTATGAGATCGAAGCCGGCCGTCGAATCGATGACGGCTTCGCGCCGCACGAACGGATCGGGGTCGTTCAGAATCTCGCCGAGCGTCGCCTGATCGGCGCGATGCACGACCACGAGCGCCGCGGCTGCGAGCGAGCGAGCGCGACGCGCCATGGCACCCGATGAAGTGCGTGTCGTCGCGACGCGCCGAAGTCCGGCCTCAGCTGCATCGAACGCGCCATAAATTCTACGCTGCCGGGCTGCGAGGAAATAGAGTCCGCGCACTGCACCCATCTGTGGTGCCCCGGCGCTGTTCAGTCGCGATGCGATCAGTGTGATGACAGCGCGCGCGGCGTCGGCGTCCGGCTGACGGAAGCGGCCGAGCGACTCAACGAGCGCTCCAACGACATCCGGATTTTTCTCGGTGGCAAGCGCATCGCTCATGGCTTTCTGCGCGAGAGGTGCGGGCGCCCGCAGCGTTGCAGCCTGTGCGAGCGCCCGGGCTGCCTGCTCGCGGACGCGCGCTGAGCCATCGCCTAACAGTGGAATGATCGAGTCAACCAGGTCCGGTCGCTCCAAACGCCCGAGCGCCCGCACGGCCACACGTCGCACTTCGGGTTCACTCGAGCGAGTGCCGGCCATCAGCGTGGCCATCTGCTCCGGCGTCCGGGCGCGCGCATCTTCCGCCACGACAATGCGTTCCCACTCGGCAGCGTGGGGTCGCAGCGCCGTCACGAGCTGCTGCTGCGCCGCGGCTTGGCTGGCGGCGATGGCGAGCAGGGAAATCGTCAGAAATGGTCGAAACCGCATGGTGAAGCTCCTCACGCGCATAGTGGCCGACAGGCTCATCCCATCGTTCTTGATACCTGTTTCGTCGCGCCCATATTGGGGCGCTCGCGTGTTGGCGAGGATCGTGAGGGGACCAACTGCCGGAAATATGATCTGAACGATGGAAATTTGCGACCGCGACCTCCATGCGATAGCCGGCTTGTGGCACGAGCTGGCTGAATTTCCGGAGAGTCACACCGAAGATACCCTCACGCATTGCCTGACGCGGCTGGCGAGCATCATCGGTGCGAGCAACGCGTTCTGGGTGGGTGCAGCTCGCGAGGATGGGGCTCCGCAGGCGCAGGATCTGATGCACGGCTGGCGGCCGAAAGCCGTCCACTATCTCTATTCCAATCCCGTGCGGGACCGCCTCACGGCGGACGTGCTCCGGCGGATGGGCGCAAACGTTGTCGATCCACACACGCTGGCATTCGTCGCCCGTGCCGGTTCGACACGGGCGTTCCTGCGGGAGGAGCTTGTCGACGACAAGACGTGGGAGCGTTCGTGGCTCGTCAATGAAGCGTTGCGACCGGCGGGCATCGAAAGCCGCCTGGTCGGTGCCCGCGCCGTCGATGATGCCACCGAGTCCTATATCTGTCTCGATCGTGACGACGATGACGAGCCGTTCGCCCAGCGCGAACGCGACCTCCTGCAACTGTTTCTGATGGGTTGCCCCGCGTTTCATCGCCAGCAGTTGACCGCACGCGTCCTGGGCAATCCTCGTCTCACGCCGCGCGAGCGGGACGTGCTGGCGCTGCTGCTCACCGATCGCACCGAGCGAGAGATCGGCCGGGAGCTGGATCTCACCTGGCGCACCACGCATCAGTACTCCGTCTCGATTCTGCGAAAGTTCGGCGTGCGTGGGCGCATCGGCCTGATGGCGATGTGGCTGCGCCAAAGCGGTCGCCGGCTCCCGCCCCCTGCTAACTAGCTGTACGTCACGAGCCAGGACGACAACAGCATTTCGATGGCGCTCTAGTAGCGCCAGCTCAACGTATCGACATCGGCCGGATGATTTTTCCGAATCTGATCCATGATGCGCGGAATGAACATCTGGTGATAGCGCAGACGCGATGTTGCATTCGGGCGCGTATGATCGCCGTTCCAGCAATGCTCTGCACGCATTCCGTAATCGACTTCGCCTTCGTACGGAGGTGAAGTCGTCGTCTTGAGGAAATCCTCCGCAAGATACACCGCATCATTCAGCATGTAGTTGTCGGATTCGCCGACATAGATGTGTATCTTGCCGCGCACCTTCGGTCCGAGCGTCGCCCAGTCGCGCGTCATCTTATAGACCAGGTCATAGTTGTCGCGCCAGTATTTTGCGACGTCGTGATCGATCACTCCGGTTTTCTTATCCCAGATCGCCTTCGGATAGCCGTCCGCGCCGACGGGTGAGAACACCGCCTGCCAGATGTCCCACTGCTCGCCGGAGCGACCCTTCGTTCCGATCAGCAATTCACGCTGATTCGCCTGTTCGAGCGTCGTCTTGATGTGTCCGAGGTAATCACGAATGCCGGGGCGCGGCGTCAGCTTCCACGGACCGCCGGTGTAATACGCATTTACGTCGTCGTACAAATTAACGACTGTGAACGCGCGAAAATCGATGGGGTCGGGGCATGCTGCCCAGGCGCCGTTGAAGTCGTCAGGATAAAACAATTGGACGGCGAGGGCTTCCCAGCCGCCTGTCGAACCACCGTAGGTGTAACGCGCGTACCCCTTGCCGATGCCGCGGTATTTCTTCTCGAGGAACGGCACAAGCTCGTGCATGATTGCATCGCCGTACGGCCCGTTCGCTTCCGAGTTCACTGCATACGAGTCATCGTAGTACGGTGTCGGATGCGCGATCTCGACAAGCAGCACGCGCGGGAAGTTCGGGCCCGTCCAATCCTTGTAGAACTGGTATGCGTGCTCCTGCTGCGTGCGATTGTATCCGGAAACGTGGAAGCGCTCGCTGTAGTCCGGCTTCAGGTTCGGATCGGGCGGCTCGGTGCGAAATCCTTCGAGCGTCTGCGGAAAATGACCGTGATAGATGACGATCGGGTAGTGCGCATCCGGATGCGTGTCGAATCCTTCTGGCAGCAGGATGTGCGCACCGACGAACATCGGTGTGCCCCAGAAATCCGAGAGCAGCTTGCTCTGAATCTTTTCGTGCCTGATGTACTTCGTGGCTGGCGCTTCCGGAATCGCCGGTATCTCGTTATCAAGCGAGAGTGCGATCGCCTGCGGCTTTTTGGGATCGAATGTGATCCACTGCGGCGTGCTGTAAAGATTACCGGGCTTTTCGTTCCAGTGCTGTCCTTCACCCTTGTCGGGCGGAAGCTTCACCGTGTGTCCGTTGGCCAGGTGAAATGTCTGGTAGCGATTGAGCAGCGCCTGTACGCGATAGCGTCCCGCCGGTACGAGCTTGAGGCTGTTGAGCGGATAGCCATACGCGCTCCCGCCGACAGTTGCTGTCGCGCCGGGGGCGAGGCCGTCGACATCGATGCCGAAGCCCTGCTGTGTGTTGCCGTTGTCGGTGATCTGGTTGCGGGGCTCCGCGGTTGTGTCCGTCGACAAAATGACGAGCACCCGGCCATCGAGCGGGGCTGCGCTACGCGACTTCGGAAAGCTCACGACGAAGCGCGGACCGGCCGCCTGTTGTGCCAACGCCGCGACGGGCATCGCCAACAGGGCAGCACACGCAAATGTGCGACTGAAACGAACCGTATTCATCATCGAATCTCCTGAATGGGGCTTGAGTTCAGTCCAGCCGGCGATAGGCCAGCTCGCGTGCTCCGCCATCCGGCGTTGCAGCTCTAAGGATCAGCCAATCGCGGTCGAGCCGCACGATTTGATCGCGCGCATCCGTGCCCTGCTGCTTTGGATCAATCGCGATCGTTCGGTTGAGGAACATGCTGTCGCCAACAATGTGATACGAGCCGGCTACGCCGCCAAAGCGCAGATTGCCTGCTGCGTTCTCGAACATCGCGCGGTTGGCGTCTGCACGCGCGCTCGGGGAAAGCTTCGCGAGCGAGTCCGGCGTCACGACCGGCCGTTCCTTGTCCTGCCACACGTGCATTATCATCGAATCCGTTGCGTGCAGCCAGATTGTCTGGTGCCGCGCGAGCTCCTCTACCTGTCCGTTTGCAAGATTCTTAACCGTCATGAGCTGCCACAATCCCTGGATCGCTTCGCGGTGCACGCCTCCGACGGGCAGGTCGGGCCAGCGCGTGTGCGCGTTGTCGATGCGACGGTGTGTGTACTCGTTGATGACGCCCTTCGCGTCGGGCTCACTGCGGTAGACGTACGATTGCGGCTGCACCGACACTACGTGCTCGACGCTCCCGATCTGCAATTGCCACGGCGAAATCGAAACCACGTTCGTGTAAAACATTTCGGTCGTATTCTTCGGCACCCAATACTCGCCGCCGCTCGCCCAGAACATCTGCGTCGTGCCGTTCCAGACCCTCGTGTCCATCGGCCGGTTCACGTCCGTCCAGATGTACGTCCAGCGGGCGCCGGTGTACTGCGTCCACATCGTGCGCTTTTTGAAGATCGAATCAACTTCACCGGTGGCGGTATTTTTGACGGTCATGATCTGCCAGGTGCCGGTCATGAGCGCAGGGTCAATGCGCGACGGCGCCTGCGCGGCCAGGCTCGCAGGAAGAAGCAGAAAAGTGGCGCTCAGAAGAAGCAGGCGTTTCATGAAAGATCCTTGTTGGTGAGGGTCATGCCTTCTATGGTAGCAGCCAATCGCAGCTTCGCAATACGACGTTTTGCGGAGTTCGCGCAGCCATGGGTGAGTTTTGGTTCAGATGCAGAATCACTGGAGCCCGTCGGTGCATTCCTGAAGTCGGGCACACATCCGCGCGCGTACGGGAACGTCGCGCTTCTGCTCGGCAAGTATGTGCGCTCGGCGAAGCGGTGCGCCGGCTGTCATCGCTTCCTGCGGAAAGCATACGGGCGCTACGCCTGGGCGTGTGGTGCGAGGGCCGGGCTGGAAGCAAGCCGGGCATTAATCAGCTCAGTGCCCGCTCCAGCAAGTCGACAGGATCCTCAACCGTCGTCCAGCCGCTGACGGGCAAGCGATCCAAGTGTGATTTTCCGGGGTGTTTATTTAGCCTAACTAAATACCGCCCAAATTTGGCAACTTCACGTTTATCGCCGTACATGACGCGGTCGGCGGCGTTGAGCAGCACCCAGACGGGC
>JBBQYT010000209.1:0-5116 GCA_038208385.1 Longimicrobiales bacterium
AAGAAGTGCTCGTTTGTCTTTCTGCCTACGTCCATAGTCCTAGCGCAAGACAACGGCCACTGTTCCGGACCTGCGCCCAAAGGCGCTAAAAAAGACCACCGGCTGTTACCAGTGGCCCTCTCAAAAAGCCAGGTGCCGTACCGGAGCCGCTCACACAGCTCCGGTACGAACGCACATTAACCAACCGGTTTCCGGCCCTGGATAACCCGAACCAGAACGACGACGATCGCGATCACAAGCAGGAGATGAATGAGGCCGCCGGCCACGTGAAACACCGTGAAGCCGAGGAGCCAAAGCACGACCAGCACGACTGCGAGTGTAAAAAGCATGGTATTCTCCATGGTGTTTTTGGATGGTCGCGAACTGCACAGCCATTCATTAGGCAACCGCTATGCCACAATCGCGACACCATCGCGCCTGACCCGCCTTCCCGAGCGCTCCCGAATGCATGAAGGCGCCCGGCTGATCTGCCGGGCGCCTTCTTCTTCAGGCGCCTGAAACGAGAGAACCCGCCCGGAGCCTAGCCCTTGTCTTTGACTTTGTCTTTGTCCTTGTCCTTGTCGCCCTTGTCCTTGTCCTTGTCAGCGTTGTCCCCGTTGTTGCAGTTCTTGGAGCCGCCGTTCTTGTCGTTCTTGTCGATGCGGTCCGCCTTTACCTTGCCATGCTTGTTGGTGCACGTGCCCGCCGAGGAGCCTGCCGGCACGACCACGTGCGCACTCGCGACCGCAACGCCACCGATTTTCATCGTCAGCGTATAAATACGTGGGACGCCAACCAGCGACTCATCCAGCTCTGCCCGCAGCTTCAGCTTGTCCGTGGAAGGATTGAAAAACACGGTCGGCGCACTGTTCGAGCTGACGGTTGGAGGCCCGCCCCTGTGCTGCACGAAAATGTCTGCGGTCGTGTTTCCGTCCGCCTTGCCGACATCGTCATCCAGCTCATCACTCGTGATTTCCACCGTGTAGGCCGGCGCAGGGCCACCGCAGGCGCTCTGCGTCGCTGCCGTCACGTTCACCGCGACATATTGGTGGTTCACTGGTCGCAGGGTGTCGGGCGAAACCGTCAACGTGCCGCTCGGCGCCACAGCAGACGGAACGAGCACAGTGATCGACGTCTCCGAGATGTTCCCCGTAGCGTCCGTCACGCGCAGCGTCACCGTCTGCGTGCCCGATGGAACATGCGCCCACGTGAACACCGTTCCCGTGCCGATGACCACACCATTCACCAGCCACTGCGTGTTCGTGATCGCCGCCGCGTTGTGCAGTGAACCACTCGCGCTCAACGTCACCGTTCCGCCGCCGTTCACGCAGTCCGCCACGACCGTGTAGCCCGCGACCGCTACGAGTGGTGCCGTGGTCGTGAGCGTGCCCGCACCGATGAACAGATTCGAATCGAATAGACCGTCGTTCGCATCCGCGATCGCGATCTTCATGTGGTTGCTCACACCCTTTTGCACAGACGCTGCGCACGTCAGCGGCGTCGTCAGACCGTCCATCTCGGTGTTGATCGCGGGCGACGGATTACCCCCCGCATCGAGGTTGCTCCGATACAGCCACGGATGAGACGGCGGCGTCACATCCGTGCCGTCATTGTATCCATCATTGATCGAATTGATCGAGACCGGCTGACCATCGATCAATGCGCAGTTCACGTTGTTCACGAAAATCGCGACGCCATCGTCGAACGGCGTGCCCACGAACTCGTTGTACTCATCCGACGAAAACACGTACTTCGTAACGTAAATCTTCGCCGAGTCCGGAACGAAATCGAACTCGAGACTCGTCGCATCGAATGTCTCGGAACCGATCAGCGCCGTCATCTGCGCATCCCCCGCCCCCAGCATGTCCGTGCCGTAATAACTGATCGTGTTCGGACCAACCACACCCTTCGCGATGCCCGTGCTGAGCACAACGCCGGAGTTGATCCCCACCGTCTGCGGATCCGACGTGAACGTGCCGACCGACGACTTCGCGCCCGTGTACCGCGCGTTGCTGATGGTCACACCCGCGCCTACCAGCGTACGGGCGATCGTGGTCGCATCCACAGCGCCCGTCGCAGAATCACTGACGGCGATCCCGCCAGCCGCGGTCGCGCGCATCATGATGCCGTTCGTATGCGAGCTGAGAAGCTTCGACCCCGCGATACGCGGGGGCCTGTGACTGATCTTGAGATTCTGAGCAGGAACGACCGCCGGTTTCAAGGCTGCCGGGGCTACAGTATCCGTCGCGTCACTACAAGCGAACAGGACCGCAGACAGCGCGAACAGGGAGATGGCGTGCAGTGACGAGCGCCGCATAGCTATGCCTCACCTGGGGGGAGTTATCAGGGAATGCACAAATGTATACCAGCAGACTGGCTATGTACAGCCGCCAGCCGGAACAACTATTGACTGTGTACAACAACCATTGGAACAGGCGAACGGCCTTTCGCACCACCGTGTACCGCGACAACAAGGGCGTTCCGGTAGTATGCAATGACCGTCCCAGACATGCAGTATCGCGTATCGACCGGCGCAGGTCAAGTAGACCTATCTCTATATGCCATAATATATTATGGTGCAATACCGAAATCAAAGCGCGGCTATTTCTGTGCCTGGGTCCGGTGCAATCCCGGCAGTCGTGGACACTGGGCTCGTCGCCTGGCATGAACGAGGTTGATACAGTGGTCGGCAGCCTCTCCGCTGTGAATGAGTACGAAGGGCAGAAGCCGCTTGATTGGTCGGCGCTGATGTAGACTTTCGTGGCTCGTGGCTCGTTAACGCGGTCTTCCCAGCAGGATATAGAACCCAACCGTTCCGAGCACCGGCGAGCGCGCAAAGCGATCGCGAAAGCGCGGGTCGAGCTCGAAGTATGGCTTCATGTTGTTCTGCACGATGATCAACCCCGGATCGTTCTTCTGAATTTCATCCCACAGTCTGTCGCGCATCTGGGTCTCGAGCCAGCGCCATTCGCCTTTCTCACCGAGCGAGTCCTGGTAGATCGCGGGAATCATCCACAGATGACCGTACGGTGAAGCCCAACGTACACGGGTGAGGTTGACGAGCGGAAACGCGACGCCGAGTGTGTGGCTGAGGGCCAGGATGGAGCCACCCTTCGCGTAGCGCTCGGTGGCAGTGACCATGTCGGGCAGGAAGCCGGGTGGTTTTACGAGCAGCTGTGTCGTGCGCTCGACCTGTACGTTCATCCAGAAGATGGATGCGATTGCAATCGCCGGCACGAGAATGGGCGCGCGCACCACGTAAGGCCGCAATGCGATTGCGCACAGTGCGACGGACAGTGCAATGACGGGATACCAGTGGTAGCCGAATCCCTTCCCTTCCAGGAGCATCGTGATGTACATCGCAATTGAAGCGATGGACAACACGTCTGCGATGCGTCGCCAGTCGAGGTCGCGGCGCGCGACAAATCCTGCGGCAAGTCCTGCAATGAACACGAGCGTGCGCTTGTCGAGAATCAGGTATTGGACGGGCACGGGCGCAAAGCGCGCATAAAGCCGCAACACCCATCGCAAGAGCTGAAAATATTCCGGCGTGATGAGCGCGGTGAGTATTACATAGAGCACGAAAATGGAGAGAATGATGATGCTTTCAGCGCGTAGCAATGACCGGATTCCGCGAATGGCGGCGAGGTAGAGCTCAACGCCGAGCCAGACGAGCGCGAAGTGCGGTTTGAGCGAGAGTCCGAAGCCTGCGGCGATTGCGATTGCAATGCGTGCGCTTCGTGGCAATGGCTGCGCGTCCGGCACCGCGGCGGCCGCTGATGCAACCAGGTACGGCAGCGCGAAAATCAGAGCGAGGTGTTCACCCTGTCCGAAGTGCGGACCGACGAGCGAGAGCAGCGCACCGACGAGCGCAGCGAGGACAAACCCGGAGCGCGGACCGATGCGCCATACTGCGTAAAGCGATGCCGCTGCGCTCGCACACACGAAGAACAGAAACAGAGTGAGCGCGCGCATCCCGATCAGCCGGCCTGTCGCCTCGAGCGCCATCGCAATCCACGTGATGAGCGGTGGATGCGCCTCCGCGGCGGCAACGTCCACGTACAGTCGCGCGCCGTCGAGGACTCTGCCGGCGACGTAAAACTGATAGCCATGATCCGGAATTGTCGGCATGCTGAGCGCGAACAGGCAGCAGCCGATCAATGCGATCGCGGCAGGCAGCGGCCCGCCGAAGTCGAGCGATCGTCCTGCGGAATCTCCGACGCGCATGGTCGTGCTCAATGCATGCCCTCGGGTCGGCCATGGATTATGTAATACCCAACCGTGTCGAGCACCGGCGAACGGCTGAACCGATCGTGGGGTACCGGGAGAGCCGTTAGCACGGGCACGAGAACCGCGAGCAGGAGCCCGGGATCCGGTGAAGCCTCGATACGGCGTAGACCGAGCCCGCAATGGCGCAGGAGACCGCAAGCTGATAGCCGAGGCCCGGTACCGGCGGGATGCTTATGGCGAAAAGAGCACATCAGATCAGAGCCAGAAACGCTGGCACTGGCCCTGCACTGTCGAACTGACGGCGGTGCTGTAAGGTCTGCACTTGAGGAGGCGGAGCGTCCAGCATTGGATGCGATTGCATTCAGGAAGAGTACGCCTTCTGCTTCCGCTTACAAAGCCCTCGACCCATAATAGACGCGCGCACATTTAACCCAACCTGGCCCGGAGGATCCCAATGCGTCGTGCCGTGCTGTTTTCCACACTCCTGATTCTGTGCGCTGCGTGCTCGAGGAACAGCGTGATAACGAGCCGCGTTCCAACCGATCGGCCGCTCGCAGACGCGCGGACATGCGCGATGTACAGGCTTCAGTCGCTCGGCTACACGATCATGGACAACAAGAACAGCTCGAACAGCGTCGAAGGCATGAAAACGGCTCCCCCGCCCGAGCACTCGTCGGACCGCATCGACGTCGTCATCACCGACAACAACAATGACAGGGTGCCCGTCGGCCGGCCAAACAACACGCTGTCGATCACGGTCCATACGCTCGATACCAACGGCAAGGACCTCGCTGCATCCGGCAACGTTCAGGCCGATGCCGCGAACGTCGCAATGCCCTGCGCGAGGCAATAGGACGAAGGTGTGAAAAAGCCGCCGGCGGCCGGCGGCGGCATTTTCACGAGCCCC
>JBBQYT010000210.1:0-5113 GCA_038208385.1 Longimicrobiales bacterium
AAAACGCAAAGCGGACCTCTTGAACCGCTCGTGGCTCGAGGTGTTTCCCCACCTCGAGCGGGCGGCCGCAATCTCATTGGGCAAACGATGCGGAATGCATTTCCCGAACTCGAAGGACAGGAGTTGCTCAGGATTGTCGAAGATGTTTACGCGACGGGAAATTCCTTCAAGGGCGAAGGCGTGGCCGTGGTCTTCGATCACACGGGGAACCGCGATTATCGCGAGGGTTTTTTCGACGTGACATATCAACCGGTGCTGGATTCAGCGGGTCGGATTTCCGGCGTACTTTCTCTCGGTATCGAAGTCACGAACAATCCCCCCGCCACCGCGTCTGATGGCTGAGGCCGATTTCTCCACGCCGTGCAATCCACGCTCATCAGCCGGCCTGAATTCTCGAGCGCAGTAGAAACATACAAAAAATTCGGGATGTAATGGGCTGAAAATGGGGCAGAACTCCGTTCGATCCGATATACCCGAGCGCCTGAACCTCGCCGCCAACTGCTTCGCTAAAAGGCGATCAGATACGTCACTTTGGCGACGAGTGCGCGCGTGACTGTACCGCTGAACTCATCGCGCCGTTCATTGTAGACGAGGAAGAAGTCGCTCAGCGGACGATGAATGACGTTGAAGCGCAGGTTGGAGCTCCACTGCCTGGTGTCGGCGTTGTATTGCAATAGCGCGTTCAGGAACGTGCGCGTGTTGTAATTGTAGTTCAGCCGGACGGTAGCCAGTTTCGACACGTACGCGCCCGTCGACAGCCTGATATCGTTGATTTGCAGGTTTGCCGACGCGTTGAAGTGCTCGTTGACGCGGACGGTGGGCCCGAATGTGTAGCCTGTGCGGGTGCCATCGTAAAAGTCGCCGACCGACAGGCGGCTATCGAAGGAAAAACTCCTGGAGCTGTTGGTCCGCCAGATGACAAACCACTCGGTGAACTCGTAGCGGCCTGCGTCCACCCGGATGTTGCGCGCACTGTTGATTGCGAACGGTCGGCGAATCTCTTCGATGTTCGGATTCGCACCGACTTCAATGAAGCTGCCGCTCTGGAAGGTGAGCGGAAGGTGAAAGTCCTGGTACAGCGACTCGAGCCCGCTGCCGTCCTTCCGCCTGAAGAGGTCCATCTGCCAGTGCGGGCGAGTTTCTCGTATGCCGAGGTTCGAGAGCCACCGCGGACGCAGGGAAATTCCGCCGTACAGCAACGCGTTGTCGACTCCGACGCGCGGGACGAAGCCCAGTTCGTCGTGGAAGCGTTCGCCGACGGTGTTGTAGTGCCCGCGGACCTGCCACTTACGCGTCTGATAGTTGAAGTTGGCGCGCGTCGCGAAGTCGCTGCCGCTCCCAGGCACTGCAAAGTCAGGGGAGAACGTCTTCGCAGCATAGCCATTCAGGCTGAGGAATCCGAAGCGGAAGTTTGCGTCCAGGCCGGCGACGCGGTTGTACCCGGGTCCGGCCTCGTCTTTATTCAGCAGCACGAGCCCGATGTCCGAATTGGCGAGGATGTCCCTGCGCATGCGCAGCGCCGCGAAATTTGTGGCGGGCACACTACCAAGATGGCGCTCCTGGATATTCAGGGCACCGAGGGAATAGCGCCCCATGCGGCCGGTGAGGCGGGTGCCGCCCAGGATGGGAATGGCATTACCATCATCGGACAGGCCAATGCGCCGGCTGAAGAACAGCCGCATGTCCTGCGAACCATTCTGTCTCCCGGCAGCGGCACCGCCGCCGGGCGAGCCGCCGTCGCCGAACAGGAAGATGCCGGAGTTCTCGAGAAAGAAATCCCGCTTTTCGGGAAACATCAGGCCGAACCTGGACAGGTTCACCTGTTGTTCGTCGGCCTCGACCTGCGAGAAGTCGGTGTTGACCGTGAAGTCCGCCGTGAGACTGTTCGTCACGCCGAGCTTCACGTCGACGCCGGCCTGGGCGTTACGTTCCGCGGGCACATTGCTCACCGCATTCGAGCTCGCGAGCGCGTAGGGCTTCACGCGCAGATTCCGGCCTGGCCGCACGCCCGTGATGTTCTGCATCCGTCCTGCCAGCGACACACGCTCGAGGCTGTAGATACGCGGAACAGGCGACCAATAACTGTTCTCGTTCAACCGCCTGATCTTGCGTTCGAAGTTGAGTCCCCACGTCTGTGGATCGCCATTCGCGAACTTCAATGTGCGGAATGGGATTTTGATTTCGGCGTACCAGCCAAGCTCATCGATGCGCGTCTTGACCTGCCAGATGCCATCCCAGTTGGCGTTGCTCTCACGTCCTTCATTGGAGATCTGCGCATCCCACTTCGCTCCCGCAGGATTGATCGCGAACACGTAACCATTCCGCCCATCGAGGAACGTATCGATTATGACGCGGAAGCCATCGCTGTTGGCCGTGTTGAAGTCCTTCTTCAGGTCACTGACAATGATGCCGGCAGGTTTGTCATCCTTCGCGAATACGCCGAGGTAGAGCGCCTCGGCATCATACAACACGCGCACTTCTGTATCGTACGTGGCAGGCTGTCCTTCGCGGGGATCATTCTGGATGAAATCTTTTGCGACAGCTGCGCCGTGCCAGGCAGGCTCGTCGAGCACCCCGTCGAGGCGAATCGGAGCATGCACGCGCACGGGCACGAGATTGCGCTGTGCGGACGCCGGTTCCTGGACGTCATCGCCCTGTTGAAGGCCGAAGGCGGGTTGACCCGCAATGACGAGCCAAACCGTGAGTGCAACGAAAGCGGAGAACTTGGACATCTTTGTCCGGGCTCGAGGAGTTTGTAATACATGAGGGTGAAGCGAGGCTACTTTCCGACGTGCTGCAGTTTCTTCTGCTTGTTCTGCTTCTCGGCGCGCACGACCTGACCGCAGCGAGGCGGTCGTTGCCACGGTACGCAACATACTACGAGCGTGTGTCCGCGCGCGAGCGGGCGGACGTAGTCGATCTCGAACCGCGAGTTGCCGATCGTCGCGCGTGCGCTGTCGCGCATACGGTACGTGTCCGAAGGTTCGCGCCTGCAGGCGGAAACTGGCAGGAGCACCGCCAGCATGGTGCACAAGTCAAAGCGCATAATCATACACATAGGCTCGCAGGTCCCGTGGTCGTCGGATCGCCGACATGATAGCACTGGTTTCTCTGAAAATCCGCGGCGCTGCGGGGACACGATGCCTCTGGGCATCCGCGGGCGTTCAAGCACGCTGTTACGCTGACAAAGTCTCGCTGCGCCGCGTGGGCGTACCGAGCCCGCTCGTATTGTGCGGCCTGCAGGGCCCTTACTTGATCGAGGGGAAATCGTCGGCGACGGCATTGTTCGTGAGCCGCGCAGGCCCGCTGCCATCCAGATTGATCGTATAAATCTCCTGATTGCCATCGCGCGTGCTCATGAACGCGATTTGCCCTCCGCCCTTCGACCAGGACGGGCGGCCATCCGCTCCCGCAGAGCTGTTCGTAATGTTCTGCTGCGCCGAGCCGTCGGCATTCATCGTATAGATTTCGGCGTTGCCATCCCGCGTGCTCGAGAATATGACCTTGCCTCCGTCGGGCGACCACGATGGCCACGTGTCGACCGCAGCGTTGTTGGTCAACCGCGTTAGTGCCGAGCCGTCAGCATTCATCGCGTAGATTTCCTCGTTCCCATCGCGGGTACTTGAAAACACGATCCTGCGGCCGTCCGGAGACCAGACTGCCCGCCCGTCAGCCGTGCCGGTTGTCGTCAGACGCATTACATTCGTAGCATCGGAATTCATCGAATAAATCTGATTGGCTCCGTCGCGTGCGCTCACGAAAAGGACTTTGGGCTCGGTCGTGGCAGGCGTCGGAGCAGTACTGCTGTCGCTAAGCGGCATACCTGGATACATCCCTGCCTTGTTGCGGTGCTATATCGACGAGCGCGGTTCGGGTGCGTTGCGGAAGAAGGTCGAGCAGGCTGGGTTTTCGCGAGAAAGCACCCCGCACTGGATTGAGCACTGAAAATCACTCATGGAATTCACATTGAGGTCCTGTTCATATGCGTACTCGAGGACGATTTTTCTCCGTAGGCCTTTGTGCAGCGTCGCTGCTGACTGCGGCGTGCAGCCAGGGCGATAATAAGGGAACCGGCCCCGTTGACCCCGCCAGCCTCACGTTCTCCAGCACGCTCGGCGTGAACCTCGCGACGATGACCCGAACGGCGAGCGGATTGTACATCAAGGACGAGATCGTGGGCACGGGTGCGGTTGTCACCACTGGTTCTACCGCAACAGTCGACTACACCGGTTGGCTCTTCAACGGTGAGCAATTCGACACCAGTGTTGGCAAGACGCCGTTCACCGTGCGCAATGTAGGGAATGCTAACGTGATCGCGGGGTGGAACGAAGGACTTGTTGGAATGCGCGTGGGCGGCCGGAGGCAGCTCGTGATTCCATACGCGCTCGGCTACGGCGCTCAAGCCAATGGGCCAATTCCGCCTTACGCGACACTGATCTTCAGGATCGACCTGCGCAGCGTGCCTTGATGACGTGAATGTCGCGACTCACGCCAAAAATAGTTCGTATGTGCTAAATTCCGGTTGAAGGACGATCGTCTTGCTCCGTCGCAAGTGGCTTCTCCGGTTCATCATCTGAAAACGTCCGCGCACCCCGGGCATTGGGCGGGCTTCGTGTGAAGCCAATCCGAATACATCGATCCCCGCATCGGTCAGGAATTCGCTTCGTTCAGCAGCGCCTGAAAAACCCTGCGTCGCAAAGCTGGCGGTGCAGGATGTGCCGCCTGCCTGCTCATAAAGACCCGGAATGTGCGTTGGAAGTCGTACTGCGGATAACAGCGCTCGCACATTTCGAGATGCTCGCGCACGAGGGCTGCGCGTGCGGGCGTCAGGTCGCCATCAATGTAATCCCAAAGCTGTGCAATGATTTCATGACATGGCAACATGGTGCTCATTTCTCCGGCGCTTCCTTCGCGCGCAGATATCCCATTTCGAGAGCATATTCGTACAAGGATTCCTGCAGCAGTCTGCGGCCGCGGTAGATTCTGCTTTTCACGGTGCCTGTGGGCACCTGCAGAACTGTGGCAATGTCGGCGGTTGACAGTCCTTCAATGTCGCTCATGACCAGCGCTTCTCGAAAAACGGCCGGTAACGAGTCGATGGCTCTGGTCACGT
>JBBQYT010000211.1:0-5078 GCA_038208385.1 Longimicrobiales bacterium
CACGCGCTCTGCCTTACGTTTGCGGCGACGCCGCAGCTCCTGCTGTCTCGTTCCCTTGCCCATGTCACTCCTTGGTTTTTCAGCGTTCGGCCCAGTTCCGTGCTGCGATCATCCAGGTTGTCTGGATCTCATCTCCGCGCACGCCTCTTAGCCGGTCATGCAGGTTAACCGAAACACACACGTGATTCGGTACAATTCGAACGCGCTCACCTACGCGCGGCCGCCACGACGTCTGGGACAGGTCGAGCACTCCGTGCTCTTCGGACATCCGCGCTACGACGACTTCCGGATTGTCCAGCAGCGCACCGAACCCGACACCGCCATCGGCGCGCAGCTGATCGCTCGATAGCGCTTTCGAGCCCGCGTCAACGACCGCTTGCCCCTTGACCGCCGTGCTCACGACCGTCGCCAGCACGGTGTAAGCGCAGTCACTCCACTCGCACGCCCCGATTTCCGTGGTCGTACGGTCATTGAAAATATAGGTGCCCGGTCTAATCTCCGTCAGTCCACCCACCGAATGAGATCCAAAAACAGCCGGTGTAGACCCGCCGCTCACGATCTCGGGCTCGAGTCCGGCCCGGCCCAGCGCGTCCAGATGCCGCTCCAGGTCGAGCGCCAGCTGCTTCATTTTCTCGCCCTGCTGGTCGACCCGGTCCCGGATATGGCCCGGATAGAACATGACGCCGCGGTACTCGAGACCGGGCGCATCGATCGCGTCACGGGCGAGGCTTACGGCCTGCTCCGTGTCCGGGACGCCGACCCGGTGCATGCCCACGTCCAGCTCCACCAGCACCCCGATGTTTCTGCCGGCCTCACGAGCTGCCACGGACAGGTCCCGGAGCGCATCATGAGAATCCAGACCAACGGTCACGCGGACATTCTTCGGCAGCGCGATCAGCCGTTCGAGTCTGAACTTGCCGATCGGCGGGTAGGCCATCAGGACGTCGTCGGCGACAGCCGACATAACTTCTGCCTCGTGCACGGTTGCGACGGTCACACCATGGGCACCGCGCCGAAGCTGCTCACCTGCAAGCTCCGGCGTTTTGTGCGTCTTGATGTGGGGCCGCAGTCCGATTCCGTGCTGCGCCGTATACTGCGCCATCCGGTCGAGGTTGGCCGCCATCCGGTCCAGATCGACGATGGCGGCCGGCGTCTCGATGTCTTGCAGCAGCGCCACTACTTGGCCTTGACGCTCTTGCCGTTGACCTTGAAGTCAGCGATGTGGACGTCGAGGTTGTGATTCACACGCAGCCCGACGATGCCCTCAGTGCTCATCGCTTCCGCACGTGCCATGCTGTGCACTTCCTTGCCGTTCACTTCGAACTCGACCTTATCCTTGTCGGCCTCGATCTTTAGCTTGTTCGTCGCCTTGCCATCCGCATCCTTCTGCACGATCGCTGCATTTTCGGTCCAATCCACGATCGTGTGAACCTGATCGCCCGCACGGTGCTTGATCATGTACTTGCCGTCGCCACGAACGATGAAATACAGATAGCTCTGGTTCGGCTCCGCCAGGTTCGAGCCGCCGATGAAAATGCCGTACGCCTCCGGGTGCATCGGGGCCTTGGTCTGGGTAAATGTCGCCTCGGCCGTGTACACACCCTTCGCCGTTGTTGCCGGATTGTAGAAAACCGCTGCCGGTCCCGTCGTTACATGGAATGCATCACCCATGGGCGCGAACTTGAGATCTTCGAGCTTCATGCTCGGGCGATCCAGGCGGGCGGTCCAGCCGGCCGCCAGTACTCCGCCGTTCGCAACCTTTACGTCGTGATCGTCCATCTTCATGCCTGCCATGCCCTGCTGAGCGGCCAGGGGCGCGGCCAGCATCAACATGCTGGCTGCCAAAAGTGCGCGTCGCATACGTCCTCCGGAGTTTGTAGACTTTGTGGGAAATTCAGCGGCGAGACTGCTACCATAGTAGCGGGCGTGCGGTTCCGGGGCCAGCGATAACCCGTTCGTCCACTTGCCGCGCCCCAATGTGCGGGGTAGCATCGAACATATGGTGATTTCAAGACTTGCGTACATCGTGCTGCTCGCTGCCGCACTCCTCGCCCTGATTGCCTCAGCCATCGTCTTTTTCCGCAGCCGACATCGGCGCGGACGTCTCCTGTATCAGACCTACCTCGAGGCAGCCCTCGAAGACGGCATTCTGACACCCGAGGAGCTGCAGGAGCTCGAAGCAATTCGTGCGAAGAGCGACATCACCGAAGCCGAAACGCGCATGGTCGCGCTCGCGGTTTATCGTCGCGCATTGAAGGACGCTGCTGCTGATGCGCGCATCACGGAGCAGGAAGACGCGACGCTGCGAAATCTGCAGCAGCAGCTTGGATTGTCGGAGCAGGACCTGCGTGCCGATCGCGAACAGCTTCAACGCATCAGTCTGCTCGCACGCGCAGAGCGTGGACCGTTACCCGACATCGTTTCTCCCGTACCGCTCGATCCTGGTGAGAAGGCGCACTGGGTCGTACACGGCACGCTGTGCGAGCGTCTCGCGCTCCCTGGCACGTCACGCACGGAGCCCGCGAACCAGTACCTTCCCATCGCCGGCGATGAGCCGTTTCATTCGTCGGGTACGCGGCTTCCGCTCGCGCCCGACCCGGCCATCATGCCGCGCGATCTGGGCGTACTGATCATCACCAGCAGTGCAACCGTTTTTCGCGGAGCGAAACGCAACGTGCGCGTTCTGCACGATGCGCTGCGCGGCTTTGCGTTGTTTGCCGATGGCGTGCGTCTCGACACGCTCACATCCGAGTCATCCTCGTACTTCCTCGTGTCTGACCCCGAGCTCACGGGCTCGATTCTGCTGCGCGCCGCGCGCGACCGCAGGCAGCGCACAGCGAGTCGGCCCGAACGCGTTAGCTGAAGGATCCGCCAGAGCGTCGAACTCCCTTTACATCTCCTTTTCGTTACACGCGCGCCGGGCACGGCTCGTGCGAGCGAACCCGTGTCCGGAAGCCGGCAGGTGAAAAAGGAGAAGGCGGATGTCGAATACGGTCAAGCGGTACTCGGAAGGACACAGGAATGAAGCCCTCGTCGAGCTGCGCATGGAGCTCGCCGAATTCAGTCATGATGGCCTTACCCAATTGCGTGAAGACCTTGCCCGCGGCGCGGTGATGCGCGGCAGCTGGGCGGGATGCGTGATCTCGTACAAGCGCGGCGCGCCCGGATCCGCTCGCAGAGACCGTCTTGGGCGCGCGCGCAATGCGTTCACGGTGTTGTGGGACAACGGCTGGCTGACGAAAGCGGAGGTCTGCGGGGCCGCGGAATATGAGATGAAAAGCAGACAGGATGCGCATCAGAAGAGCGACGCCATCGCCTGGGACAGGTTGACCGACCCCGCACGCGCGCTTAGTTTTTGGAGCGTCACAGACACAGTTGCGGGGCTGTAGCTCAGCTGGGAGAGCACCTGGTTTGCAACCAGGGGGTCACCGGTTCGATCCCGGTCAGCTCCACTCTACAAGAAGCCGGAACTCAATCTCGATTGGGTTCCGGCTTTCTTTCGTCCCGCCTTGGTTTCATTCGTCACAGCCTGATTGTCGGTCCCGGACCTGCCGCGTAACGTTGCGCCAATTCGATCCTAATCCTCAAGGAGTCTGGCATGATCCGATGGAGTCTGTTGGCTCTGTTGATGGTTGCAGGCAGCGTGTCGGTGCACGCGCAGAAGGCGCCCACAACGGGTGCTGACGTTCTGAAGCGCATGCACGACGCGTACGCAGGCAAGTGGTATCGCACACTGACGTTCGATCAGACCACGACCCAGTATTCGCCGACGGGTGAGCCGCGCGTCTCGAAGTGGCGCGAAAGCCTGCGTCATGATGCGGGCCGCGGCACGCAGCTTCGCATTGATGTCGGTGATCCTGCCGACGGGAACGTAATTCTTTACACTGCGGATTCCGTGTGGGTTGTGCGCAGTGGCAAGATCGTGCGCACGGGCGCTCATGGAAACGAATTCCTGCCGTTGATCGAAGGTGTTTATATGCAGCCGGTAGAACGCACGGCGAAGGAGCTGCGCGCGCTTGGCTTCAATCTCGATCGCGTCGCGTCTGGAGAATGGCAGGGTCGGCCGGCATGGATCGTCGGTGTTGCATCACCCGCCGATACTACATCTCCGCAGTTCTGGGTCGACAAGGAGCGCAACATCGTCGTTCATGCGGTGATTGCACCCGGGCCGAATGCGCCGCCGATTGCCATCGTCCTCGAGAAGTACGAACCGTTTGCGGGCGGGTGGCTTGCAACAAAAGTCACCATGACGATGAAGGGCAAGAACATGCAGACGGAAGAATACGCGAACTGGAAAGGCAACATCGACGTGCCGGCGAGCCTGTTCGATCCGTCGCAGTGGCCCGCTGCGCCGCCGAAACAATAGGCGATCTCGAAGCGATGAATCCCGCAGTCCATCCCGGCGCGGGATTTGTGCGAGAAACGCGGCGAGCGGCGCGTCGAAGGCGAGGCAGAATGCGGCCACCAGGTGGGGACGCCTGGAATCGACACTCACTGACCGTGCAGCAGATTAAAAAACACCATGCCCTGCCAGCGCAGCGACAATGATCCAGAGATTGAATCTGAATCCGATAACAGCGATCGTTGCGAAGATCGTCGTTGCGATGGACTCGATCACCAATGCATGCGTTGATTCTGCCATCGCGGCGAACAGCAGGTAATACGAAGCGATGACGATCAGCACCGTTGGATAGAGCGCGCGATCGCGATCGAGACCCGCGAGCCGTCCAGGCAGACCCGTAAGCACTGCCAGAACGATCCCTCTGGCGTACGCCGTTTGCGCTGCTCCGGTTGAAGATTCCTGCGTTGCTGCAACGCAGTTGAACGGACAGCAGTTTGCATTTATTTCGAGTTTGAACGATGGATAGTTCGCACGCCCCGCAGACTAAAACTCCACACCTCGCCGGCATTACGCTCGAGCAGTCGGCCATTGCCGCAGGGCATCTCGGAGCAGACGGAACTTGGCGCTCCGCGAATCGGGCGCTTTCCGACCTGTGCGGCTACGCTCCCGCTGAAATTGTGCAACTGTCGTCGACTCGGGGACCGGCATTCCGCCGGAGCAGCTGCCGCACCTGTTT
>JBBQYT010000212.1:0-5076 GCA_038208385.1 Longimicrobiales bacterium
CATGTATATGCGGCTCGCCTTCGCAGTCGCGGCACAGCTGGAGCCGGAGATCCTGTTCGTTGACGAAGCGCTGGCGGTAGGGGATTCCAGTTTCCAGAAGAAGTGCCTCGATAGGATGGGAGAGGTCGGCCGCGAGGGACGCACGATCGTGTTCGTCTCGCACAGCATGTCAGCCATAACGCGACTCTGCCCGCGCGCAATTCTCCTCGACCGTGGCCGCGTGATCGACGATGGTCCTGCGGCCGATGTCACTGCCGCATATCTGCGTTCCGACCTCGGCAAGATGGCCTACCGGATCTGGCCCGACCCGGCGGCTGCCCCGGGAGATGCCGTCGCGCGAATCCGATCCATCAGCGTTATAGCCGATGACGGCGCCTCCGGCGCACAGGTCGACAGCCGGTTCCCGGTCGTGCTCGAAATCGGCTACGAAGTTCTGCAATCGGGGCACATCATCGTTCCGGGTTTCGACCTGTACAACGAGGAAGGAATCTGCGTGTTCGTGACTGCCGACGTTGAGCCGGCGTGGAGTCGCAAACCAAAAGCGGTGGGACAGTACACCAGCCGCGTAACTGTGCCCGGCAACCTGCTCGCCGAGGGGACACTCGTCGTGGACGCCGCCATCAGCAGCATGGATCCCGCAACGGTTCACGCACATGAGCGCGAGGCTGTCGCCTTCCGCGTGACTGACGGCAACGGCCGCCATCCAGGCCATGCAACATCCGAGGGTCGTACTTCAGGCGTGGTGCGGCCGCGCCTCGAGTGGCAGACCAGTTTGCGGGAGGAGTCCGCGGTGGAGCAGCACAGCGAGAGGATGCACCGATGACCCACGCGACGCAGTACTTCGCCGAGACAATGCAGGTTGCAGAGCGCGTTGACTGCGAGATGATCGAGCGCATTGCCGAAGGACTCGTTGATCTGCGCGCGCGCGGTGGCCGGCTTTTCCTCCTCGGCGTAGGCGGCAGTGCGGGCAATTGCAGTCACGCGGTGAATGATTTCCGGAAGCTCTGCGGCATCGAAGCGTACACCCCGGTAGACAATGTTTCCGAATTGACAGCGCGCACCAACGACGAGGGGTGGGACAGTGTATTCGCCGGGTGGCTGGCCGTCAGCCGGGCGAAGGCCGGTGATGCAGTCCTCGTGTTCTCGGTCGGCGGCGGTGACGCGGAGCGGAACATCAGCGCGAACATCGTGCGCGGTCTGGATGAGGCCAGGCGGGCGGGACTCAAGATTTTCGGCGTCGTGGGCCGTGACGGCGGCTACACCAAAAGCGTGGGTGACGCGGTTCTCGTGATCCCGACCGTCAACCCGGGTCGTGTGACTCCGCACACAGAAGCGTTCCAGGCAGTTGTCCTGCACTGTCTCGTGTCCCACCCGAAGCTCCAGATACGCGGCACCACGTGGGAGAGCGCCGCGCCGACGGCATCAGGCTGAACGTCGTGACGCGAGCAGTTTTCCTCGACAGAGACGGCGTCATCACGCGCGCATTCGTGCGCGAAGGGAAGCCTTACCCGCCTGCAAACCTGCTGGATTTCGAAATTCTTCCGGGCGTTAAAGAAGCCTTGTATACTCTCGAGAGCGCCGGCTTCCTGCTGATCGTCGCCACCAACCAACCCGATGTTGCGCGCGGCCTGCAGCGGGTCGAAGTTGTCGAGGAGATGCACCGTCGCCTGCAGGAAGAGCTTCCGCTCGCTGCGATCAAGGTCTGCTATGAGTTGGAGAGGCCGGACAGCCTCTACTATAAGCCAAGGCCCGGCATGTTACTTGACGCGGCACGTGAGTTCGCCATAGACCTCGGCCGAAGTTACATGGTGGGCGATCGGTGGCGCGACGTTGGCGCAGGCAGAGCAGCGGGCTGCTTTACGATTTTCATCGACCGAGGCTATGACGAGCCGCTGACTGAAGCTCCCGATGCAGTCTGCGCCGATCTGGTGGAGGCCGCGAGCACGATCCTTCACCGGCACCGATCGCAACCCGTAGCCAGGAAGGCCTGATGCCCAAGCTCGCTGATCTGAAGATCAGGATTTTCTCCGATGGCGCCGATCTGCCTACGATCAAGGCGATGTACGGCATGCCATGGATCAAGGGATTCACGACCAACCCCACACTGATGCGCAAGGCCGGTGTTGCCGATTACAAGGCCTTCGCGGAGGACGTCCTTCGTGCCGTGCCGGATCGGCCGGTATGCTTCAAGGTGTTTGCAGACGAGTTCGATGACATGGAAGCACAGGCGCTGGAGATCCACTCCTGGGGTCCCAACGTCGTCGTCAAGATTCCCGTCACCAATACGAGACGCGAATTCGCCGGTCCACTCATTCAGCGTCTCTCGGAATCCGGCGTCCATCTCAACATCACCGCGGTCCTCACACTCGAGCAGGTACGGGCAGTTGCCGAGCACCTGGCATTTCCAACGCCCGCGATGGTTTCCGTGTTTGCCGGCCGCATTGCGGACACCGGAACCGACCCCGTGCCGGTCATGCGCCAGGCACTGAACATCCTGAAGTCCGTGCCGAATGTGGAGCTGCTCTGGGCCAGCCCGCGCGAGGTTCTCAACATCGTCCAGGCGAATGAAATCGGCTGCCACATCGTCACGGCGACAACGGACATTCTGCAAAAACTTTCGCTGCTCGGCAAAGACCACGACGACTATTCGCTCGAGACTGTCGAGATGTTTTACAGAGACGCAGTCATGGCCGGCTACACGCTTCCTGTCCCAAAGCGCGCCACAGTCTCCTGATGTCGGTGCTGCCTCGATGTCGTCTCCCCCACCTCGACGATCTGGAATCCGAAGCCATCGAAATCCTGCGCGAGGCCGCGACGAACGCGCGCGCACCGGTCATGCTGTATTCGATCGGCAAGGACTCTTCCGTCATGGTGCACCTTGCCCGCAAGGCATTCTTTCCCGCAAAGCCGCCGTTCCCGCTCCTTCACATCGATACCACCTGGAAGTTCCGCGAGATGTATGCACACCGGGAGCGTACGGCTGCCGAGACTGGCATGCAGATCATTGTGCATCGCAACGAACAGGGAATCCTCGCGGGAGTCACGCCGTTCACGCATGGGTCGGCCTACTACACAGACGTGATGAAAACGGAGGCGCTCAGGCAGGCGCTTGATGCGGGCGGCTTCGACGTTGTTTTTGGTGGCGCGCGGCGCGACGAGGAAAAGTCTCGCGCGAAGGAACGTATTTTCTCACTGCGCACACGCGGCCACCGCTGGAATCCGAAACAGCAGCGGCCCGAGCTGTGGGCCCTCTACAATACACATCTCGCGCCGGGCGAGAGTCTACGCGTATTTCCGTTGTCGAACTGGACGGAGCTCGACGTGTGGCAGTACATCCTCCGCGATGCGATTCCGGTGGTGCCGCTCTACTTCGCAAAGGAGCGTCCTGTCGTCGAACGCAATGGCACATTGATCATGGTGGATGATGATCGTATGCCGTTGCCCGGGGGCGAGCGCCCGCAGAACCGCATGGTGCGCTTCCGCACGCTCGGCTGCTATCCGCTGTCCGGCGCCATCGAGAGTGATGCGACGACTGTCGAAGCGATCATCGCAGCGACGATCGCGGCGCGGTCAACCGAGCGCGCGGGGCGGCTCATCGATTCGGACCAGCCGGGCTCGATGGAAAAAAAGAAACACGAAGGATACTTCTGATGGCGCAGACATCGGAAATGGCGCCGCTCCGATTCATCACATGCGGCAGCGTCGATGACGGCAAGTCGACGCTGCTCGGCCGGCTGTTGTACGAATCGAACCGGATTTTCGACGACGAGCTGCACGCGCTCGAGATCGAATCGAAACGCTTCGGCACGCAGGGCGATCGCACGGATTTCTCGCTGCTCGTGGACGGCTTGCAGGCAGAGCGGGAGCAGCGGATCACAATCGATGTTGCATACCGCTACTTCGCGACGGAACGTCGTAAGTTCGTAGCGGCGGATGCACCGGGCCACGAGCAATACACCCGCAACATGGCGACCGGCGCATCGACGGCGCAGCTTGCAATCATACTCGTCGACGCACGTAATGGTGTCGTCACGCAGACTCGTCGACACACGCGCATTGTCGCACTGATGGGTGTGCGGCACGCGCTCCTCGCCGTCAACAAAATGGATCTCGTCGGATGGTCCGAGCATACATTCGACAGCGTCGCAGCCGCCTATCGCGAACTGGCGCACACATGCGGTCTGTCGACGGTCGAAGCCATACCGATTTCCGCTCTCGAGGGTGATAACGTGATCCGGCGGAGCGACGCCATGCGTTGGCACGATGGACCTACTGTGCTCGAGCACCTCGAGTCGATCTCGATTGCCGGCCCTGCTCACCACGCAGGTCTCCGCCTGCCGGTGCAGTGGATCAATCGACGGGACTCGAGTTTTCGTGGTGTTTGCGGCCGGATTGCAGCAGGCACGGTCAACCCGGGCGACCGTGTGGTCAGCCTGCCTTCGGGCACGACATCGAAGGTGCAGCGGATAGTCACTTTTGATGGCGACAGGCCGAACGCCGCTGTCGGTGATTCGGTCACGCTCGTGATGGAAGACAACATCGACGTCAGTCGCGGAGATGTGATCGCTTCCGATGGTTCGCGCCCCGCCGTCGCCGACCAGTTCGAGGCCAGGCTTCTGTGGATGAGCTTCGATAAAATGCTTCCCGGCCGTCCATACCTCCTCAAGCTGCATTGCAAGGAAACGACGGCGACGATAACAACAATCAAGTACGTGGAAGACATCGACACCGGCGCGCGCCTGGCGGCCGCCACTCTCGCCTGTAACGAGATCGGTGTCGTGGCGCTGTCGCTCGCTCAGCCCGTCGTATTCGAGCCGTACGCTGTGAACCGGACACTCGGCGCCTTCATACTGATTGACAAGCTGACGTTCGAAACCGTTGGTGCGGGAATGCTGAGCTTCGCTTTGAGACGCAGCTCGAACATACAGTGGCAGCAGCTCACCATCGACAAACAGGCGCGCGGCGCACAGAAGCAGTAGACGCCGCGCTGTATCTGGTTCACCGGCTTGTCCGGCTCCGGCAAGTCGACGATTGCGAATGCGCTCGAGCAACGCCTCGCCGGCGAAGGCCGGCACA
>JBBQYT010000213.1:0-5064 GCA_038208385.1 Longimicrobiales bacterium
CTATCATGCGGCCAGCATCCAGAACCCCGAATGTCGACATTCCGCAACCCCGGTTCCCACAGCCGAACACCTCCTACTCACCCCATAGATCGCGGGTCTGTCCTCCTCCTTCCCCTTTTCCCGCCGTGAATCAGCCGTCCCGCACACTTGGCCGGCTCCAAATCAACTTGCCGGACCGAGCCCATAGATCGTACGTTCCCGCCGAGAGAGACTGCCAATCTGTCACATCACTCTGCCTCAACCGAAGAAGATGGCCCCCAAGCGCGATTTTTTGGCGATCCCCGATTTCACGCGAGATGAGTTGTACGCCCTTCTCGACCTGGCGCTCCGCATGAAGCGCGGCGATGAGCGCGGCCGTCCCCTCGAGGGGAAAACGCTCGCGATGATTTTCGAGAAGAGCTCCACTCGTACGCGCGTGTCGTTCGAGGTGGGGACGTATCAGCTGGGCGGTCATGCGCTGTTTCTTTCGTCCCGCGACATCCAGATCGGGCGCGGTGAGCTGATCAAGGACACAGCGCGGGTGCTGTCGCGGTATGTGCAGGGCATCATGATCCGGACGTTTGCGCATGAGATGGTCGAGGAGCTGGCGCAATATGCGACGGTGCCGGTGATCAACGGTCTCACCGACTTCCTCCATCCCTGTCAGATCCTCGCCGATATGCTGACTGTGCAGGCGGCGTTCGACAGGAATCTCGAGGGCCGCAAAGTCGCTTGGATCGGCGATGGCAACAACATGGCGAACTCGTGGATCAACGCTGCGTATCGCATGGGACTCGACCTGCGTCTCGCGTGTCCGGCGGGCTATGATCCGGATCTGAAGTTGATCGAGCGCGCACGCGCTGCCGGCGCAATGGTTTTGCTGACGCGTGACACAGCTGAGGCCGTCGACGGCGCGGATGTGGTCACGACTGACGTTTGGGCATCGATGGGACAGGAAGAAGAAGCGGAGAAGCGACGTCTCGCGTTCCGCAGCTTTTTTGTCGACGATGCGTTGATGCGCCGCGCGTCACCTTCTTCGATTTTCCTGCATTGCCTGCCTGCGCATCGGGGCGAGGAAGTTATGGAGGATGTGCTGGAAGGGAAGCAGTCGAAGGTGTTCGATGAAGCGGAAAATCGCCTGCACGTTCAAAAAGCATTAATGGCCACGCTGATGGCGTGATCTCATGAGGAGATTTCATGGCTGACGAAGTACGCCGCACGCCGCTCTTCGAGGAGCACGAGCGACTGGGTGCCAAGATCGTTCCGTTTGCTGGTTATGCGATGCCGGTTCAATATCCCGCCGGCATTGTTGCGGAGCATAACGCTGTGCGCGAGCACGCCGGCCTGTTCGATGTCTCGCACATGGGTGAGCTCGACGTGCGTGGCGGTGACGCGCTCGGCTTCGTGCAGTATGTGACGACGAACGACGCTTCGAAGCTCGAGGTCGGACAGGCGCAGTATTCGGTGCTTTGCAGACCCGACGGCACTGCCATCGATGACTGCATCGTATACCGTTTCGACAGTCACTACATGATTGTCGTGAACGCGTCGAACCGCGACAAGGACCGTGACTGGATTGCAACGTTTGCAGACAGGTTCGGCACCGAGCTGACGGATATTTCCGATGACATTGCGCTGATCGCACTGCAGGGTCCGCGCGCGCCGGAGATTCTGGCACGACTGACGGAAACGAACCTGGATGCCATCGCCTACTATCATTTCACGAATGGCAACGGAGCCGGCGTGCCTGCAATCATCAGCCGCACCGGGTACACGGGCGAGGATGGTTTCGAGCTGTATATCGCTGCGAACAAGGCAGTGAGCGTGTGGCGCAAGCTGCTGATTGCGGGTGAGCCCGACGGCCTCGTGCCGGTCGGTCTTGGCGCGCGCGATTCACTGCGCCTCGAGATGGGTTACATCCTTTACGGCAATGATCTCGACGAGCGGCGCACACCACTCGAGGCGGGACTCGGCTGGGTGGTAAAGCTCGACAAGGGTGATTTTGTCGGTCGAGATGCGCTCGTGCAGCGGAAGCAGGATGGACTCACCGAAAAACTTGTCGGCTTCGAGTTGAAGGAGCGCGGCTTTCCGCGTCCGCACTACGAAGTGCGCATCGGTGGTGTGCCGTCTGGAGAAGTCACGAGCGGCACGGTCAGCCCGCGCCTCAACAAGGGCATCGGCATGGCGTACGTGCCAACCGAGTTTGCAAAGCCCGGCACGCAGATCGACGTTGTCGTTCGCGACAAGACCGTGCCCGCCGAAGTTGTGCGCCCGCCGTTCTACAAGCAGGGCTCTGCCAGGAAATAGCGGATGGAGCCGATCAGTGTTGCGATCGTCACGATCTCCGACGGCGTCGCGCGCGGCACGCGCGTCGATGCGAGTGGAGATGCAATTGCCGCGTGGGCTGCTGCGCACAGTTACGTAGTGGTGCAACGCACTGTCGTATCAGATGAGACACCCGCAATTGTGCGCGCACTCCTCGAGTGTTGCGACCGTCTTCACGCCGACGTCGTTCTCACAACCGGTGGCACAGGCCTTACGCAGCGCGACGTCACACCAGAGGCGACGCGCGCAGTGATCGAGCGCGAAGCCCCCGGCATTGCAGAAGCAATGCGCGCGCGCGGCGCAGCAAATACACCGGGCTCCTGGCTTTCGCGCGGCATTGCAGGCGCCCGCGGACGATCGCTCATAGTGAATTGCCCCGGCAGCACGGGCGGCGTGCAGGATGGCCTGAATGTGCTCGACTCTCTCGTACAACACGCCGTCCAGCTGCTGCGCGGCATCGATACCGAAAAACATCCCGAATCAAATGGCTGACGCAGTTCTTATAACGACACACGATCTCGATCCCGCCGTGCGGCTGCGCGACGCCTTCGAGGCCGCAGGCTTCGAGGTCGAGCTACTGACTGCTACCGAGCACATCTCGGACGTTCCCGACCCTGTGCTCGTCATCATCACGGGACAGCTCGAGGAAAAACGCGTGCGTAGGCTGCTGCGCGAAGCGTACGATCATGACCGTCTTCCGGTGATTGCACTCGTCGACACGCCATCGGAAGCTGCACCGGAAGCGCGCGTACGCTTCGGCCTGTCGGACGCGTTTGTGAAGCCGATCGAGATCGCGGAAGTCGTGGTTGTCGGGCGCCGGCTCATCGATCGGAAACGGCTTCGTGAAGTGACCGGCATCGTCGGCGAGACATCGATGATGGATGAAGTGCTCGAGACCGTCGTACAGATGGCGCCCGTCAACTCGACCGTCCTCATCACCGGCGAGAGCGGCACCGGCAAGGAGCTGGTTGCGCGCGGATTACATGCGCTGTCACCGCGCAAGCACAGGCCATTCATTGCGGCAAACGTCGCGGCCATGCCGGAATCGCTTGTCGAGTCCGAGATCTTTGGTCACGAGAAAGGCGCGTTCACGGGAGCGATATCGCAACGCAAAGGATTCTTCGAGCTGGCCAACCGCGGCACGCTGTTCCTCGATGAAATCAGCGAGATGCCGCTGTCCACGCAGACAAAGCTGCTGCGTGTGCTCGAGACACGCGAGTTCATGCGCGTGGGCGGCGAAGAGCCGATCCATGTCGATGTGCGCGTCATTGCTGCGACGAACCAGGACCTGCGACAGCTCGTAGAAATCGGACAGTTCCGGCGCGACCTGTACTATCGCCTGAACGTGCTGCACGTGCGCCTGCCACCGCTCCGCGAGCGCCGCGAAGACATTCCGCTGCTCGTCAATTCGTTCATCCAGAAGGCATCGCTCGAGCACGACCGTCCGAAAGTCATTATTTCGCCGGAGGCGATGCAGCTCCTGATGGCCTATGCCTGGCCGGGCAACGTCCGCGAGCTGAAAAACCTCGTCGAGTCGATGGTCGTGCTCTCGCCAGGTCACATCATCGGCCCGGAAGACATCCCGGAAGCCATGGTGGTCGGTGGCGAACGCAACCTGCTGCCCGCCACCGTCCAGCTGCGTCGCAATGACGGCACCAGTCCGCCCGCCGAGCTCGAGTTCATTTTTCGCACTCTCGTCCAGCTGCGCATGGATGTCGAAGACCTGCGTCAGCACTTCGATGATTTCCGCAGGACGCACCCGGAAACGGTTCCGCCGGTGACTCTGACGCCGACGTTCCAGTCGCTCCCGTACGGGAGCTACGCGCAGCCGGTAGTGGGCTCGCGCATTGTCGGCCAGATCGAAGATGCAATCGTGAACGATGATGACGATAGCGATGATGATGACGACGAAAGTCTCGTCGTATTCCGACGCGGAATGAGTATGGAAGATCTCGAGCGTGAGGCGATCACGGCGATACTGAAGGAAGTGCGTGGTAATCGTCGCAAAGCGGCCGAGCTGCTCGGCATTGGCGAGCGCACACTGTATCGCAAGATCAAGGAGTACGGAATACCGCTGTAGCCGGGGCTAACGAATGGTGAGGCTGATCGTCGCTGCGTAGAGCGTTGCAATCACATCGTCGATGCGACGCGTCGCCCGAACGACATCAATTGATATCCAGCTAGTTTCGGGTTATATTCGGGTATGCTCCCCGCAGAACTCCCAATTCATGGCCGTGGCGCCTCCTCCAACCCGCGCAATCGCTTCGAGACGCTGGACGTCGTCCCGGATCTCGACAACTACGACCCGGATGAGGACATCGCTCCGCGCACGCAGTTCCTGAAGGACCACACGCGGGAGATTATCGCCCGCAACAACAGTCCGGACGTGGGCTTTTCGGCGAGCGTGAATCCGTATCGCGGCTGCGAGCATGGCTGTATCTACTGCTTTGCGAGGCCCTTCCATGAGTACATCGGCTTTTCGTCCGGACTCGATTTCGAGACGAAGATCCTCGTAAAGGAGGACGCACCGGAGCTGCTCCGCGAGGAGCTGTCGTCGCTCAAGTGGGTGCCGCAGGTGATTGCGATGAGTGGTGTGACGGACTGTTACCAGCCGGTAGAGCGGAAGCTGGGCATCACGCGCAGGTGCCTGGAGGTCCTTACCGAATTCCGGAATCCCGTCGCCATTATCACGAAGAACCATCTCGTGACGCGCGATGTCGATCTCTACGCCGAGCTGGCTTCGATGGACGCGGCGGTCGT
>JBBQYT010000214.1:0-5034 GCA_038208385.1 Longimicrobiales bacterium
GCATACTCGACGATCTGATTGTCCGACTCCGTTTCCCTGTCGGCGCCCCACGACCAGAGGTATGTGTTGCGGAAGAGATCGGCGCGGACGCGCACGGCGACGCGCGCTGCAGCAGTCAGGTGGATCGGCTCGAGCAACGGCAGGAAGCCGACACCATAGACCAGGGGTTGACCCCATGGATTGTTGCTGAAAGAAATCCCCTGGGCAAGGTCTGCATCGAACCAGATGGCAATGCCGTGAGCGGTACCATCGCATTCAATGTCGAATGTGATCCGCGCCTCGAGGTTGGGCGATGTAAGTTCGGCAAAATCCAGCGTGTCGAGCAGTGCGGGCTGAGCGAGAGCTTTCTCGGTTTTGAAGCGCGTCGCAGTGATTGCGTTGAGTGCGTGCCTCACACCGGCGTCGAGGCGCAGGCCGTAGCCGCCTGTTCGCCATGGCTCGGAAAGGCTGGCGTACAAGTTCGGCGCTTCCACGAGCGCTGCCCAGACCCGATCGCGCAGCGGAATCATGGTACCGCCTGGACGCAGAAATCGTTTTCGTGCGTCAATTATCGCGGGAATGTGCTGGTCGTGGTACGGCAACAGTCCGTGCAGATCGGATACAATGACATCGGCCTGAACGGGCAGCGTCACGTTTGACGAGACGTCCTGGATGAACGTGATGCGATTCTCGAAACCGTTTGCTTTGGCAAGCTCGCGGGCGAGCAGAATGACGGGGTCCGGCTCGATTGCATAGACGTATTTTGCGCCGTAGCTGCATGCAAGCAGTGAGAGGATCCCGGAGCCCGTACCAATGTCGACAACGATGGAATCCGGATCGATCGACGCGCGCAATGCATTCGCGTACGCATCCGTACGTGTACGATCCGCGATCATTGCGCCGTATCCAACGATCTCATAGCTCATGACGAGAGCCAGAGCGACAGCGTCAGTGGTCGCATGTCTGCATCCAGATCGCGCGAAGGCGCGCGTTGTGCACGACCGCCGACGTCAATGGCCAGCTCATCGGTACGGACGTACTGAGCGACGTTGTTCGTCACGCGCTTTTCGCCGAGCCAGCCTGCACCGTCGCGCTTGAATACGGCGCGCAGTGGATCTCCAGCGAGCGGGGCTTTGGGGCGGCGTACGATTGCGGGTGGAAGCAGGCTCTGCATTGCCAGGCGAAGCATGCCCTTGTCGTTGTACCACTGCGCGGGCGGGATACTCAGTGCAAAATCGACGAGCCGCACATCCATGAAGGGATGCCGCATCTCGAGTTGAGTGCGCGTCACGGCCATGTCGCATTCCTCATAGCAGCGCGGCCAGAAGGCGGCGGCCAGGTGGACGAATGCTTCGGGCCGCAGCGGGTGCACGTCGCGCGGCCTGCGCTCCACTTCTGCAATGCGAGCTTCGACATCGAGGTTACGCGCCATGTCGGGCTGGAGCCACGCTGGCACCCGGCCGCGTTCCAGCAGCGCGCCGCGGCGCTCCTTGAACCACGTCTGGATGCCGGGCCTCGGAATCCTGTGATGCAGGCGAATGTATTCGAGGGCTTCGCGCGACGCAGCAAACGGCTTTCCATTGGCGACAAGCCGCACCAGGTGCGACCTGGTTTCGCGCAGTACTGCATCGCCGCCATAGCCAGTGAGAGCAACGCGCGCCCGCGCCGCCGCTGCAGCATAAAGGTCGTGCTCGGCGGCAAACAACGGATTGTCGTACGGCTCGGGTGTACGGGTGGCTGCGCCAAACGTGTCGTACGCGCGATGTGCGTCGAGCCGGACGAACGAGAACGGCATTTTGAGAGCGCCCGCAGCAACGGCAGCAAAGGATGGCTCTGCATCTACAAACAGGTTGCTGAAGCCACCGCAGACTGCATTCGGCATTTCGGCGGCCGCGCGCGACGCCAGGAGTTTGCACGCAGTCGCTGCAATTGCAGTCGAGTCGGTACCGCCGCTCATCAGGACACAGAACTCGTTGGCCGGCATCCGGTCCGCCACGGCTGCATCGAAGATCGCCGAGAAATGCTCCACGTATTCCTGCGGTTTGGCGTACTTCAAATCGCCGGTGGTTGGCAGGCTCCAATACCGTTGGACGCGCAAAGTGCCGTTCTCGAGAACGAGCGAGTGCCCAGGCGGCAGACACTTGATCTGCGCGTACATTGTCGAGCCGGTGTTCGTGTTGTAGCCGAACAGGAGAAAATTGACGACGGCTTCATCATCGAGTACGCGCGAAACCTGCGGGTGCACAAGCACCGTTTCGAGCGTGTTCGAGACAATGACGTCCCGGGCAGTTTGGGCATAGTAGAGCGGCTTCACGCCGAAGTGATCGCGGGCAGCGAAGACGCGACGTCTCGGAGCGTCCCGGATGACAAACGCAAAATCGCCAATTATGTGGGTGACGCATGCGTCACCCCACGCGCGGTAGGCAGCGATCAGGAACGCAGCATCGGAGTCCTCGGCTGCTACGCGAACACCTTCAGTGCGCAGCGCAGCAATCAGTTCGGCGCGTGCATCGATACGCACGTCTGCGATGATCGCCAGATCGCCGGAGCGAAACGGTTGTGACTGGCCTTCCGGAGTCGCGCGTCCTGTCGTCTCGAACAGCGAATGGAAGAGTGCGGTGCCATCCTCCTGCCAAACGTCGATCCCGTCGGGACCGCGCGCGACAAGTGAGACGGCGATGTTGTCAAGCAATGCCGGATCGATGCCCGAAGTGCCATCGCCTGCAGATGAAAGACGGAACACGCCCGCAATTCCGCTCATGGAAGCAGCGGTGTGAACGTGTCAGCGCGTGCGCCGACGAGGATGCGGCCATCGCGTTCAACCCATGCATGGGCCTGGATTGTGCCGCGTTTCTGGCGCAGAACGCCAATCCGCATTGTCGAGTCGATGCCTTCGCGCGCGAGCAGTGCGCGCGCGGCGAGCGCCTGCACGAGGCAATTTGCGCCGGGTACACGTGCGCTCGCGCGCCGGACCTCGCGTGCTATGCGAGTGCCCGCGCTCTCGGCTGCGGCGCCATAAATCACTTGTGAAGGCGAACGGTCGAACAGCCTTGAAGCTGTGGAGAACGGAAGTGTGGCGAGAGCTGCGCGTGCACAGACTACCGCGCCAAACGCGCGGATCTGCGATGCGCGTTCATCAGCATCGAGCGACCAGAATTTACGGAGTGCCTGCACCTTCATTCCGCTCGACAAGTTTGTGCGTTTCCAGATCGGCGAGAAGCCGAAGGAGATCGGCCTCACACGTGGTCGCATCCACTGCATATTCCGAAACGATCACATCACGGATTTCCGCTACGCGACGGGGCTCGCGCAACAGCTGCCACACGCGCGTGCCGACGGCGTCCAGACCGAAATAGATGCCGTTCGCGAGCCCGAGAATCACGGTCTCGCCGGCAACTTCGGCCGAGACCTGCTCGCGGGTCGCGCGCACGGTAGAACCTGCTGTAATCGGGAGAGCCATTCTGAAGATTGCTCCCGGCACGCCATTTTGGGAAGGCCAGTCGAGAATTATGGTGCAAGTACTGATCCGCGAAGCGTTTAGGGCCTATTGCCGACGCTGCGTCGTGCCGGAGATGACCTGCGAGCTCACGATCTTGCCCGCCTTGTCCACGGTATAGTCGATGACCGCGCCCGATGTGTCCTTCACCTGACGCACGATTTGACCGGCCGCGTTTGTCGTTTCCTTGACGACAGGCCTGTCCAGAAGTCGTCCAATTGCCTTCTGCGACACCACTTGTCCGGCCTAGTCGAGCGTCTTCTCGAGAATGCTGCCGGTCACTATATCGAGCGTGCGCTGCCCGTCTGCCCAACCACTCCGCCAGGCTGCAACAAAGTATTCCCTCTCGGTCAAACTGTGCAGAATGTGTTGAGCGCGATCAGTCGATCGTCGCTAACGAAAATGCCCGGCGCTTCATAAGTGCCGGGCATTCTCGCGTTTCAAGCTTCTTTAGCAGCACGCTTCCGCTTACGCGGACTCTCTTGAGAGCCATTTCCTGCCCGAGCGGGCTTCTCGCCGGGAGCAGAGCCGCCGATGTCGGGATGCTCAGTGGCGACGCCATCTGAATCGACCGGGCCAGGGAGCAGAGCAAGACGCACGACATCATCCATGCGCTCAACGAAATCGAACTGGATTTTTTCGCGCACGTCCTGTGGCACATCGCGCAGGTCGCGCTCGTTGCCGCGTGGCAGGAGTATGTGCCGGATGCCCGCGCGATAGGCGGCGAGGACTTTTTCTTTCACGCCGCCGATTTCGAGGACTTTGCCGCGCAGTGTCACTTCGCCGGTCATTGCGATGTCGTGGCGGACGGCGCGGTTGGACAATGTCGAAGCGATGGCGAGCGTGACGGCGATGCCTGCGGACGGGCCATCCTTGGGAATTGCACCAACGGGGAAGTGCACGTGTACGTCGAAGTCCTTGAAGTAGGATTCCGGAATTGCGAGTGCATCGCCGCGGCTGCGGACGTACGAGAAAGCTGCGTTCACTGATTCGCGCATCACATCGCCGAGCATGCCGGTGATGATGAGGCGGCCTGTGCCGGGCATCTTGAGTGCTTCAATGAACATCAGCTCGCCGCCTGATGCAGTCCAGGCGAGGCCTGTGACGACACCGACTTCGGACGTGCTTTCGGCGGGTGTTGCGACGTAGCGCGAAAGACCGAGGAGCTCTTCCATGCGGTCCGGCGTAAAGTGCCACACACCGAGCTCGCCCTGCGCTTTTGCACGGGCGCGTGTCCGCAGCAATATAGCGAGCACGCGGCGCAATGCGCCGAGGCCGGCATCGCGGGCGTAGCCGCGCGCGAGGAATGAAAGCGCTTCGTCATCGAATGCAACATCGTCTTCCGTAAGACCGTGCTCGGCGATGAGCTTGGGCAGCATCCGCTCGCGCGCGATCAGGACTTTTTCTTCCGGCGCGTAGCCCGCGATGCGGATTTCGACCATCAGGTCGCGCAGGTCGCGCGGGACGCGGTAGAAGTCCTGTGCGGTGGCAATGAAGACGACGTTCTGGAGGTCGAACGGCAGGTCGAGATATCGATCGACGAAACTCTCGCGTGTCTC
>JBBQYT010000215.1:0-5033 GCA_038208385.1 Longimicrobiales bacterium
ACTACCAACAATGCCGACCTTGCCGATCGCATCAAGATGTACGCATTGCACGGGATGACGCGCGACGCGTGGAAGCGATATTCGGACACGGGTTACAAGCACTACCAGGTCGTTGCGCCGGGATTCAAGTACAACATGATGGACTTGCAGGCGGCGATCGGCATTCATCAGTTCGCGCACATCGATGCGTGGCTGCAGCGCCGAGCAGAAATCTGGCAGCGATACGACGCCGAGCTCAGTGGGCTGCCGATCGACCTGCCCGCGCCTGACGATAAACGGAGTCAGCACGCGCGCCATCTATACACACTGATGATCGATCCCGAGCGCTGTGGCATCACGCGCGACGACTTCATGATGCGCATGCACGAGCTGCGGATCGGCACCGGCGTGCATTACATTGGCGTGCATCTGCATCCGTACTATCGCGAAACATTCGGTTACACACCAAAAGATTTCCCGAACGCGAGCTGGATCAGCGACCGCACGGTCTCCATCCCGCTCTCGCCGCACCTGACCGACGCGGATGTAGGCGATGTCATCGCGGCCATCCACCACATCCTGAATTGATCGGCCTCGCTCACCTCGGCAGTATTGTGCGCGAGCTGCCAGCGCGCATCGCAGCACGAATCCGCTGGAAGTTCGGCTCGAGCACCGGCTATTGGGAAGAACGCTCGCGTCGTCTCGGCACCCACAGCGTTTTCAATCGCAAACATCGCCCCGACGAAGTCGAACGCGTCAGCGCTGACCTCAAAGCGCTGCTGCTGCCGATCATCAAAGCACAATTGAACGGCACCGAGCACGTTGCCCTGGACTTCGGTTGTGGCTTCGGCCGTTTCACCGCAGAGCTCGCCGCGACAATCGGCGGGACTGCGATTGGCGTTGACCCGGTCGCTTCTCTGCTCGCCTTCGCAAAACCCGATGAAACGACAGAATATAGATTGATGCGCGCTGGCCAAATTCCCCTCGCCGATGGGTCCGCCGACGTCATCCTCATCGTCCAGGTTCTCTGCAACATCACCGGGAAAGCAGAGCTTGCCGCAACAGTGAGCGAGCTGGACCGCGTGCTCGCCGAGGGCGGACTGCTCGTCGTGCTCGAGAACACAACGCCAAAAAAGAAGCAGGTTCACTACGTACGCACGCGCCCGGCCGCCGAATACATAAAGCTGTTTCCGTTCGCGACGATGGCGCAGGTCGGTAGTTACGTCGATCTCGGTGAGGAATTCTCGATCATTGCCGGCCGGCGCGGATGAGCAGCGAGCGTCCACGCGTCGTGCAGGTCGTTCGTACGTACCTCCCGCTCCCGGAAAACTGGATCTACGAGCAGGTCAAACACCTCGAGCGCTATCGCTCCATCTTCGCCTCCAAGCACCTCGCCAATCTCGACACGTTTCCGTTTGATCCGGTCTACAGTGTCGCGCGTCTTGGTCTGCCAGCGCGTCTCTGGGAGCGCGCCATGCATCGCCGGCGCGGCTATTCGCCGTTCTTCGCGGCTGTCTGCACGAACAGCCATGCGCGCATCGTGCATGCGCACGGCGGCGGCATCGCAACGTTTATCGTGAGCACAGCGCGCTACCTCGGCCTGCCGCTCGTCACATCGTTTTACGGCGTCGACATGTGGCAGCACGCTGAAGGCGAAGCGGGACTCCGCAGGAAGTACGCGGAAGTGTTTGCATATGGAGCGATGTTTCTCGTCGAAGGCCCGGCGGCCGGCGCGCAGCTTGTGCGCATTGGCTGTCCGCAAGGTCGAATCGTAGTGCACAGGTTGGGTGTCGATGTCGAGCACATCCCATTTCGTCCGCGTTCGCTAAGCGATGGACGGACGTTGCGGATCCTCATGGCTGCGCGGTTCGTCGAAAAGAAGGGCCTGCCGTACGGCGTTGAAGCATTCGGTCGCGTCGCGCGCGATAACCCTGACATGGGACTGACAATCGTCGGCAGCAGCGGCTCCCGCCGCGACCGCAAAGTCGCAGCCGCGCTCGAGCAGATCGCGCGTCGCCACGGCGTGGAAAGTCAGGTTGAGATTCTCGGCTTCATGCCGCGCGAGAAGCTGAGGGAGCTTGCAGAGCGGCATCACGTCCTGCTCCATCCCAGCGTGCAGGCGAAAAGCGGCGACTCAGAGGGCGGTCATCCCGTCGTCATGACAATGCTCGCTGCCAATGGAATGCCAATTCTCGCTACGCGACACTGCGACATTCCGGAAGTTGTGCAGGACGGCAAAACAGGCTGGCTTGTAGAAGAAAAGGATGTGGACGCGCTCGAAGGCGTGCTACGCGGTATCGTGCAGGATCCATCGGTCCTGGGCGGACTGGGAACGGCGGGACGCAGACTTGTCGAGCAGAAGTACGATATACAGGAGATCCGGCTGGATCCGCTTTACGATCGCGTCATTGCAACCTAGGCGACAGATCCATTCGCAACCGTGCGGACGATCTGCGTCTCGCCGCGGCACGCACGCAGCAATACCGTCTCCCAGTCGTTCAGCATCCGGTCATAATCGAATTCTTCGCGCCAGCGGCGCGCTCCCGCAGCACCCATTTGCTTCCGCAGCCGGCTGTCTCGCACGAGCGTCTTGAGCGCGGCCGCGATCTCTGCAGTTTCCATCGGAACCACAACACCGGGCGCCGTACCATCCGGAAACGCATACAGTGCTTCGCGCGCGCCGCTCACATCCGTGCTCACAACAGGAATACCGAGCGACATCGCTTCGAGCATCGCGTTCGACAGACCTTCCCTGTCGGACGTGATCACCAACACATCCAGAGCATCCAGAACATCGCCGACATCATCGCGATGCCCGAGCCAGTGCACCCGCGCATCGACGCCCAGCTCGCGCGCGTGCCGGGCGAGCTGGGCGCGCAGTGGTCCAGCGCCGGCAATGATGCAGTGAACATTGTCCGGCAGTGCTACCATCGCCTCGAGTAATCTGTCCAGACGTTTCTGGTCCGAGAGTCGTGCAAGTGCACCGATCACGACGGCGTTGTTCGGGATCTTCACGTACCGTCGCACCTCACCCCGCGCGCCACGCATCACGGGACGCGGAACGCCCGTGTGCAACGTGACGACCTCTCTTGCCTTGGTATCCGGCAGGATGGCTCGCCACGCAGACGCCGTCGCCTCCGAATTCATCACGACGAGGTCGACCCAGTGTCGCAGCGCAAATTTGTACTTCATGTTGCGCGGCGTGTCCGACGAGAGACCAACCCGTACAGCGACTACCGCCGTGCGCGCGAGACGCGCACCAAGTGCAGCGAGCCAGATCTTCCTGAACGTAGTGAGCAGCACGACGTCCGGCTCGTAATGTCGCAACACGCGCGCAAACCGCCACGCGTTGTGCACCATGAAATCGCCGCCCAGGCTCAGCACCCGCGCATCCAGACCGTATGCTGCAAACCCCGCAACGCGCTCGGCATCCCGGCAATAGATGACGACGTAATGACCGCGCACCTGCAAACCGGCAAGCAAAAGCGCAGTCGCCTTCTCGGCACCACCAAAAACAGCGGCACCACTGTGGGCAACCACTCGGAGTCGTCTCACTGAATTTTTTGTTATTCGGGAACGGAGCTTAGTTGCTCCAGAAGTGTGGCGAGGCGGATTTGGTCTTCTGCGGTGAGTCCCTCAACTGCCTGCTTGTGTGCGGCTTCCTGCGCGCACGCTCCGCGCGCGTAAGCGTCGCGTCCTTCCGGCGTGATCTCGGCAAGCACGCTTCTTCGATCTTCCGGATCCGGAACGCGCCGTACATACCCGTCGCTTTCCAGCCGATCCACCAATTGCGTCACATTCGACTTCACGCACGAAAGCCGCTCGGCCAATTGACCCAGCGGTAACGATCGCTCTGCACTCACCAGGTGATGCAATACACCAAGTTTCGCGAGCGACAGCCCTGTCGGCTCGAGGCTTCTCTCGAGTCGCGCTTCGACCGCCGCGCCCGTGTGTAGCAGGCGCATCAGCAGCGGTCTGGCCGGTGTTGTGTGATCCGACCCGCAATCCTCACGCATGGCCTCTACCTTAAGGACCAGATGCCCCTTCGGTCAAGCACGCTGATGCAGTCCAACCCCGCTACCACGCTGGACATCCACCGCCCAAAGGCCGACATTATATTCTGGCAGTGTACCTTCCAAAGGGTACGGCCTCCTCCCAGACCACTCGCTTCAAAAAACCGCGCTTATGCTCAGCCAGACACTGTTGATGGTGTTGGTCGCCGCCCTCGTCGCTTCGGGAGTGCTCATCGGCACCCTCGCGTTCGTACTCGCGCGTGCCTCAGCCGAGACGAAACGTCTCCTTGCTGCGTTCCAGGCGCATGCCTTTCATCTCGAGACACAGGGCGGAGTACTCGCCGAGCAGGTGGAGGCGGGTCGGGCGCAGATTGCCAGTCTGGACACCAATCGGGACGATCTGGATCTCGATGCGCTGGAGGAGTCCGCGCTCATGGAGGCGGAAGCCGCGCGCGAGCGGCTCAAGAACGTGCTGGACAGTACGGCGGAGATGTATGTCACGCTGGATCTGGACTGGCGGCTGACATACGTGAACAAGCCGGGCGAGCAGCTGATCGGCCGCCGCAGTCAGGACCTCATCGGTCGGCGGATGTGGGACCTGTTCCCCGAGCAAATCGGCAACGCCATTTACCAGAGTCTTCAGAAGGCGATGGCGGAGCGGGCTCGTGTCCAGGTGGAGTGGTACAACGCCGTCGTGGACCAATCGTTCATTGTGCACGCGTATCCTACGCGCGAGGGTCTGGCCCTGCATTACGAGGATGTGACGGAAGCGAAGCGCGCGGGCGAGCTGCGCGTACGGCTGGCATCGATCGTCGAGTCGTCGGATGATGCAATCATCAGCATGGACATCGATGGCACTGTGCAGAGCTGGAATGACGGCGCGGAGTCGCTGTATGGATACACCGCGGATGAAGCGATCGGCTGCTCGCTCGCGATGCTAGTGTAGTGACACGGAAGTCTCTGGACCATGAGAAGGTCGCAATGTATATTGTTTCTCATGGCAAACGAAACTCGTGTGTTGCGGCTGAAGCGTGGCGATCG
>JBBQYT010000216.1:0-5030 GCA_038208385.1 Longimicrobiales bacterium
GATACGTTCGAGATACCGCATCAGCACAAGTTGAAGCGCTGGCTCATCTTCGACGAGCAAGATTCGAAGTGTCTGTCCGTCCATTGGCTCACATGATTGGGCCCGGGGGAGGGTCAGGATGTCATTGGTGCACATCCCGCGCCAGCCTCGCTTCTGACCGCCTCGTCCGGCTACTTCGCCGGATCGTCGCGATGCACGGTGTAAACGTTCCTTTGTGCCGTCGGATACATGAGTACATCCAGAATATTCACGTGCTCCGGCGTATTCACGATGTAGCCGATCATATCCGCCACGTCATCGGCCACCAGTGGCTGCATTCCCTTATACGGTGTTTTCGCGCGCTCGGTATCGCCATGGAAGCGCACGACCGAAAACTCCGTCTCGACGAGCCCTGGATCCACGCTCGACACGCGAATAGGCGTCCCGAGCAGGTCCAGACTCATAGCTTCATTCAGCGCGCGTACCGCGTACTTCGATGCGTTGTAAACATTGCCCTTCGGGTACGTCATGTGACCGGCAGCGCTTCCCATGTTCACGATATGCCCGCGTCCCTCCTCGATCATGCGGGGAAGTACCGCGCGCGTGACATTGAGCAGGCCTTTCACATTGGTGTCGAGCATGCGGTCCCAGTCATCGGGATCGCCGTCCTGAATACTCGACATACCCGCCGCCAGACCCGCGCTGTTGATGAGGATATGCGGCACGCCTGCATCGTCCATCAACATGCTCGCTGAGTCGTTGACGGCGGTGCGGTCCCGGACATCGACGACTGTCGTCGTCACCTCGACGCCATGCTCTTTGCGGAGGGCCTGGGCAATATCCTCCAGACGGTCGGCGCGGCGCGCCCAGAGGGCGAGGTTGGAGCCATCCCTTGCGAGGCGGCGGGCGCAGGCCTCGCCGATTCCGGAGGAGGCGCCTGTGATTAGTGCCAGCTTGCCTTTAATGCGACTCATTGTTTTTGGTCTTCGTCTTTTGGGGTTGAACTGCCCGGGCCCGTGTCCGTTTACGTGCCCGTGTTTCGGGTCGGGTTTGCACGGGTACGTTTTCCGCACGCGCACGCGTTTACGGGACCGATTGTCATTGGCCTGTTTTCGTATGGCGATTGGCTCGATTTGCTATGTGTGAAGCGATCGACTGTGTTTAGACTTGGGTATGGATCATCATAAACTGGATGTCTACCGCGTCGCGCGCGAGTTCAATCGATTCGTTCATGATCTTGTCGCTCAAATGCCGAGTGGCCGCAGCGACCTGATCAATCAGGTCCAGCGCGCTGCGGCGTCGATACCGCTCAATATCGCCGAGGGTGCGGGCGAGTTCGCACCCAAAGAAAAGTCCAGGTTCTACCGAATCGCCAAGCGATCAGCCACCGAGTGCTCGGCGGTTCTTGACACACTTGTTGATGTTCGCCACACGTATGAAAAGGATACCGAACCAGGGCAAGTGCTACTCGACCGCATCGCGGGGATGCTGGTGAAAATGATCAAGAGCTGCGACCCACGCGGCACGAATGCCATCACGACGGACCCGTAAACGCGTGCGCGTGCGTTCAACCGACCCGCGCGAACGCGTCCCGAACCACGGGCCCGTAAACGGGACCGCACCCGGGCAGTTCATGCTTCAAGCAGTCAGCATTCCAATGCAGTACCGCACCCGTAAACGCGTGCGCGTGCGTTCAACCTACCCGCGCGAACGCGTCCCGAACCACGGGCCCGTAAACGGGACCGTACCCGGGCAGTTGACGTTCCAACAAGAAGACCACCTTGGTAGCCAATGGCGGAGGCGTCTGGATCGCGTGAATCCGCAACGCCAATCCTCTCATCGGTCTTTGCATCAATCCAAATCGAATGTGCGCTCCCCTGCGTCCCGGACGCCCTCCTCACGCGATACCCGCGAGCCAGCAATGCATTCAGCAATGCAGCATTCCCGATCGGCTTCTCGAGCACAATTTCATCGGGCAGCCACTGATGATGAATGCGACCTGCGGAGATCACGAAGCCCGGATCCATGTTGAAGTCGATCGAGTTGAGCACCACCTGGAGCACGGTATTGATGATAGTCCGTCCGCCGGGCGAGCCGATGACTTCGACCAGGCTTCCATCTTTTGCGATGATCGTCGGCGTCATGCTGGACAGCATTCGCTTGCCGGGACGGGCGAGGTTGGGTGCGGTGCCGATGAGTCCGGTTGAATCCGTGACGCCGGGCTTTGCGTTGAAGTCGCCCATCTCGTTGTTCAGTAGAAAGCCTGCGCCGGGCACTGTGATCTTCGAGCCGAATCCTTCTTCGAGTGTGTACGTGACGGACACGGCCATGCCATTGGCATCGACAACCGAGTAATGCGTCGTCTGCGGACTTTCGTATGCGACGTTAACATCGGGTACTGTCGATGGCGTTGCCTTCACGGAATCGATTGTCTTGCGCAGTGTTGCTGCGTAGTCCTTGCTCGTCAAGCGCTCGATCGGAACCTTCACGAAATCCGGATCGCCATCGTAGCGCGCGCGATCGAGAAATGCGCGCCGCATGGCTTCTGTCACAAAGTGGATGTAAGGTGCCGTGTTGAGTCGCAGTGGAGCTAGATTGTAGCCCTCGAGAATGTTCAGCATCTCGATCAATGCGATGCCACCACTGCTCGGCGGTCCCATGGTGATGATGTTGTAGCCGCGGTACGTTCCGCGCAGCGGCTGTCGCTCCTTTGCATCGTATTTGGCGAGGTCCTGCTCTGTTATGAGACCACCACCACGCTGCATTTCCGCGGCGAGCAGGCGAGCAGTCTCGCCTTTGTAAAATCCATCGCGCCCCTTGTCCGCGATGCGCTGCAGTGCATTCGCGAGATCAGGCTGGCGAAGGGTCTCGCCGGCCTTGTACGGAGTGCCTTCGCGTGAAAATGATTTTACCGATGCAGGATACTTCGACAACGATGGCAGATTCGCTTCGAGCGATCTTGCGAGTGCCGGCGTCAGTGTGAAGCCGGTCGATGCGAGCGCGACTGCAGGCGTGACGAGATCCTTCCATTTCGCTTTGCCGTACGCCGAGTGCGCCTTCGCAAAGCCGGCCACGGTTCCGGGCACGCCAACAGCCAAATGGCTGCGGTGATGCATGTCCGCGGAATAGTTGCCCTGCGCATCCAGGAACATCTCGGGCGTGGCGGCGGCAGGCGCTTTTTCGCGGAAATCGAACGTCGTCGCTTTGCCATCGGGGAAGCGAATCACCATGAAGCCGCCGCCGCCGATATTGCCGGCGCTCGGGTGCGTGACGGCGAGGGCAAAGCCCGTCGCGATAGCAGCGTCGACGGCATTGCCGCCGGCTTTGAGGATGTCCGTGCCCGCCTTACTGGCGAACGCGTCCGCCGAGACGACCATCCCGTGCGCCGCGCGGACATCCCACGGCGCCTGGGGATTGGCGGGTCGCTGCGGTTTGGATGGGGTCGCGGGCGCCTGTGTGGCTGGGTTCTGGGCGAAGGCGGCCGAGACCGGCAGCACCGCGGCCAGGGCGAGGACGATTGCCGAAGCCCGTATTGCTGCCTTCAAATCATGGCTGTAAAGCACTGGCACCGCTCCAAATCTGCGAGGGATGATCCCCCAAAATAGGTGGTTGGGCGGCCCCGTCCAGAACGGCGTCGCGAGGGTGGAAATCCAGACTCAGGTGGGGGTATCATGTCGGATCATGAATAGAGCCTTGAAGTCGTTCCATCCGGTGGTCGCGCAGTGGTGGCGCGAGAAGTTTGCGGACTCGTCGAAAGAGGGCTGTGCGCCGCCGACGTCAGCACAGGCGCGCGGCTGGGCGGCGATCCGTTCGGGACAGGACACGCTCATCGCCGCCCCCACCGGCTCCGGTAAAACCCTCGCCGCCTTCCTGCAGGCGATCGACGAACTGACGCGCGAGTCGCTCGAGCACGGACTGCCCGATGAGACACGTGTGCTGTACATATCGCCACTCAAGGCGCTGAGCGCCGACATCCACAAGAACCTGGCCGAGCCGCGTCGCGAGATGAAGCGCGTCGCAGAAGCGCTGGGCTTGGCACCGGTGCGCATCACGGCCGCGGTCCGTACGGGCGATACACCGCAATCCGAGCGTGCTGCGATGCTGAAGGCACCGCCGCACATTCTCGTGACGACGCCGGAATCGCTCTACCTGCTGCTCACTGCAGAGCGCGGTCGCGAGATGCTGCGCACCGTGCGCACCGTCATCGTCGATGAAATTCATGCCGTTATCGAGTCGCGTCGCGGGGCACACCTGGCGCTCAGCCTGGAGCGGCTGGATCATATCACGCAGGGGAAAGTCCAGCGCATCGGTCTGTCGGCGACGCAAAAGCCGATCGAGACTGTCGCGAAATTCCTGACGCGTCGGGATTGCGCGATCATCAATGAAGGGCATCTGCGCGAGATCGATCTTGCGCTGGAGCTGCCGGGCTCACCGCTCGAAGCTGTGATGTCCGCCGAGACGTGGCAGGAGGTTTATCAACGTCTCGAGAAGCTCGTCGAAGAGCATCGTACGACAATCGTGTTTGTGAATACGCGGCGTCTTGCGGAGCGCATTGCGCGCAATCTCAGCGAGCGTCTGGGCGAGGATGCAGTGACGGCGCATCATGGGAGTCTCGCAAAGGAAGTGAGACTCGATGCGGAGGAGCGGCTGAAGAACGGCAAGCTGAGGGCGCTTGTTGCGACAGCATCTCTGGAGCTTGGCATCGACATCGGTCATGTCGACCTCGTGTGTCAGATCGCGTCCCCGCATCGCGTAGCGACGTTGTTGCAGCGCGTCGGGCGTTCGGGCCACAGCGTTGGCGGCAAGCCGAAAGGACGTCTGTTCCCGCTTACGCGCGATGACCTGATCGAATGCGCCGCACTGCTGCGCTGCGTGAAAGCCGGCGAGCTCGATCACCTGATCATTCCGCAAAAGCCGCTCGATATCCTTGCGCAGCAAATCGTCGCCGAAACATCCGCAGAAGAGTGGAGTGAGGACGCGCTGTTCGAGCTGGTGCGCGGTGCGTATCCGTATCGCAATCTCGAGCGAAGCGAGTTCGATGAAGTTGTATC
>JBBQYT010000217.1:0-5024 GCA_038208385.1 Longimicrobiales bacterium
TTTGCCGGATCCGTTCACACCGATGAATCCAACTTTCTCCGCATCATCAATTGCGAGCGATACGTTGTCGAAGACCTGGCGAGTGCCGTAGCTCTTCGTGAGGTTGCTGACGTTCAGAACGTTCAATGCTGTTCCCGGGCCGATGTACGAAAGTGGCCGAAAGCTAACCGTTGTCGAGCCGCTTTGCCTCTGTACCAGCCCGCGGACGCGCGCGTGTCACTAATCAGATGGTCCGACGTAGTCTGGCAATAATCGTCTATCGTCTATCGTCTATCGTCTATCGTTAAACCGAGTCTATCCTGTCAGACTGCCAAGGTACCCGAGAAAGCAGCGATAGACGAAAGACGATAGACGATAGACGTAACAGGAGACGACAGACGTAACAGGAGACGACAGACGTAACGGGAGACGAAAGACGTATCGGGGGAACAGTTCCCGCCCAACTGTTTACGACGTAGATTTCAGGGCTCAACCCCGCCCGACGGGCTTCCAACATCGATCGTCAGGCTCCGCTTACACCCGGAGCAGATCAGCCATACCCTGCGCCGCACGTACGACAGCTCGCGCTTCGGGCCAACTTCGCGCGTCGCCACAACGGCTCCGCAGGCGGGGCACGACAGTCTTGCACCTGCGCCAAAAGCCGACCGCAACCCGGCCCGCTGCGCAGCATTGAAGTTTTCCGCCATGCCGGAACGTATCCCGGAGACGGACTTCCCTCAACGTTTTGGCCGACCCGAGTGTCTTTGGAACGAGCACAGTCGGAATCGGACGCGCACCTCGTTTCGCGCGCCCGCCAGGGAGACTCCCCGGCGTTCGGTGAGCTGGTCCGGAGGCACCTTCGTTCGGCTTATGCGATTGCTCTCGCCGCTCTCGCAATCCCAGCCGATGCCGAAGATGTCTGTCAGGACTCATTCATCATCGCATTGGAACGCCTGGACGAATGCCGCGACCCCGACCGGTTCGCGGCCTGGCTGTTTCGCATCGTTCGTAATCGCGCGCACAACTTCCGGCGGTACACAAAACTGCGAGAGGGCGCGCCCCTCGAGACTGTAGAGCGCGCTGATAACGCTCAGAATCCTGAGCGGGATGCCGAGCGTGGGGAATTGCGGGACCGGTTGAGTACGGCGATGACGGGACTTTCCGAAGTGCAGCGTGAGGTAGTGATACTGCATGACATGAATGGGTGGAAGCATCGCGAGATTGCGGCGCTGCTCGGACTTCCGGAGGGCACGGTGCGCTCGCACCTGTCGTATGCGCGGCGCGAGCTGCGGGCCCGTCTGGGGACACAATTGAACGAGAAGGACTGAAATGACAAACGACGAAGGGGGCAGCATCGATTTCGGCCCGTTCGACGTGTATGCGGATGTCGAGCGACGGGATGCTGCGGTTGCGCGCATTCTGGGCGCGGCGGCGCCGGATCTGTTGCGGCGTGCTGAGGTGCGCAGTCCCGTGGTCATGCTTGCGCGCTGGAGTGCTCCGGCGCTCGCGCTTGTGACGGTGATTGCGGGTTTGTCGCTGATGACGTTGTGGCGGGTGGAGCGTCGTGCGCGAGAGGTGCCATTGGCGACGGTGACTGAGGTTTTGTTGCCGACGCCGGTGTCGACGTGGGTGAGTGAGGATCGGGCGCCGAGCAAGTCTGACCTGATTATGGCTGTCGAAGGAGAGTCACAATGATCCTGAACCCGTCAGCCACGCGTCGAGCGCGGATGGTCGGCTTTGCGATGCTGCTGGTGACGTTTGTCGTGGGCGCTTTTTCGGGCGCTGCGTTCGAGCGGACACTGGGGGCGCGCGAGCCTGCGCGCCCGGCGGCTCGATGTTCGACGGAGCCGGGGCCGTTCCATGCTACGCCGGGCAGTTTGATCATCGATCATGTGGATATATCGGCAGAGCAGCGTCAGAAGATCAACGTGATTCTGGAGAAGCATCGCAAGCAGGCGGACGCGTTGTGGCAGGCGCAGCGGCCGACGTTGCGCGCAATAGTGGATACGACGCGTGAGGAGATTCGCACACTACTCACATCCGGGCAGCGCGCGCAGTACGACAAATTGCGGGAAGCGCGGCGCGCGCAGCACAAGAAGGATGGGTGTGACAACCAGAAGGAGAAGCCCGCTTCATGATGTTGAAGAAGAGATCGCTCAGCTCAGTTGTGCTTTTGGCCGCGCTGCTGGCGCTTGTCGGGGCCCGGGCGAGCGCTCAGCAAAAGGCAGCACCGCTGCTCGTACAGGCGAACATGAATACGCCGGGAGATACCGTCGTGGTAACGCTGGCGGATGCGGTGACGCGTGCGTTGTCGTCAGGCGATGAAGCCCGGCTCGCTGCCGCGCAGGTGGACGTGACCGACGCGCAGGTGGATGTTGCACGCGCTGCCGGTTTTCCGCAGCTCCGCGTCAACAGCTCGTACAACCACGTGTTCGAGAATGCACGCGCACAGGCGGTCGGCTCGATCTTCAACCAGCCGAATACCTACACTGCGAACGGCAACATCTCGCAGACGATTTTCCAGGGTGGCCGCATCGTCAATGGCTCGCGAGCGGCAACGCGGCTGCGCACGGCGTCACAGCTGACGGAGACGGAGACGCGCACGCAGATCGCAGTCGATGTATTGCGCGCGTACATGAACGGCTTGCTCACGGACCGGCTCCTCGCCATTCAGACGGCGAACTACGATCTGGCGTCACAGCAGCTTGAGCAGGTGCAACAGCTCGAAAAGGCGGGTCGCGCTGCGCGCTACGATGTACTGAGCGCGCGCGTGTCACGCGGCAACCTGGAGCCCACGGTCATCCAGGCCCGCGCCGATCGTGACCTCGCTCGTCTCGAGATCAAGCGCCTGACGAACATTCCGATCGACAAGCCGCTCAAGCTTTCGACGACGCTCGACACCGCATACGTGCGGACTGTCGCAGTGGCGATTGCAGCCGATCCGGGCAACGGCGAAAACCGTCCTGCGCTCGGCGCTGCGAAATCGTTTGCCGAGGCGCGACATGCCGCTGTATCGGTCGCGAAAGCCGACTTGCTTCCGACGATCTCGATGAACGTGCAGTCGGGATTCAATGCATACCCGCTCGCGAACAGGCTCCCGAACGGCAGTGGCCAGTTGATTCCGATCGAGTGCGCAGCCGGTGCACGCGCGCCGTGCACGACACAGAACGGCGGCTGGTTCGGCGATCGTTCGCTGGGACTCACCGTGAGCTGGCCGATTTTCGATGGTCTGCGCACCAAGGCGAACATCGATGTGGCGAATGCGAATGCGCGCATTGCGGACCTGCAGTTCGCACAGCAGCGCGAGGCCGTCGCTATCGATGTGGCACGCACGCGTGAAAACCTCGCGCGCGGTCTTTCATTGTTCGAGACGCGCAAGCAGAACTCCGCCGAGGCCGACGAGGCGTTCCGCCTCTCGAAGCTGCGCTATACGCGCGGACTCAGCACGCAGCTCGAGGTTTCAACAGCGCAGGTTGCACTCCTGACTGCACAAACCAACGAAGCACGTGCCGTATACGATCTTTACAGCGCGGCAGCAGACCTCGCACGCTCGCTCGGACGTCCAATTCCTGGCGTTGGCGATCTGCAATCAGCCGCGCGTGAATCCCGATGAAATCATACATCCGAATTCTCTCGAGGAAGCAACCCGAAATGAATCGTCTGCTCGCAATCGCTCTCGTGTTGGTTGTTACAGCCTGCACCGGCGATGCCGATGGTCAGGGTGCAGCAGCCAGGAATGGCAAAAAGGGCGCTGGTAAAGAGGGCGGCGCGGGAGCGGGCACTGCCGCAACGACGAACGGTGGCGGTGGCGCTGGCGGTGCGGGTGCGCGCGCCGGCGCGGGTGGGCGCGGCGCAGGCAGCATCAGCCTGAACGCATCGGACGTCGCAGCGGTCACGCGCTCGACGCTCGAAGAGGCGGTTCCGATCACAGGCAACCTCGAGCCTGTGGAGCGCATCATGGTGCGCGCGCGCATCGAGGGCGACCTGGTCGGAATTTATGCGCGCGAAGGACAGCGTGTTCGCACCGGTGAAGTGCTCGCGCGCTTCCAGAGCACGAACCAGGACAGCGATCAGAAGAGTGCAGAAGCCGATCTCGTGTCTGCAAAGACAGAGATGGACAATGCGCAGTGGAATTTCGAGCAGACTAGCGAGCTGTTCAAGCAGGGCGCCGTACCGCAGCGCGATGTGAAAAACGCCGAGCAGGCTGTGGCGGCTTCGCGCGCGCATGTTGCTGCAACGCAGGCAAAGCTGCGCAGCTCGAGCCAGACATTCTCGGACACGCGTGTGCTTGCGCCGGCGGACGGCGTCATTGAAAAGCGTCTCACATCGGATGGCGAACACCTGACGCGCGGACAGCCGTTGTTCACGCTCGTTCGCACGGGCGTGCTGGAGCTTGCTGCCGCAGTGCCCGCACGGCGCGCGAACGGTCTAGTCCCCGGACAGGTTGCACACTTCTCGGCTGAAGGCCGACAGTTCACGGGCAAGGTTGCGCGCGTGAGCCCGACTGTCGATCCGGCATCGCGCTCCGTCACCGTCTATGTGCAGGTGCCGAACGCGAGCAATGCACTCAAGGGCGGCACGTTTGCGACAGGCCGCGTGGTTGCGCGCGTGATCAAGGATGCGCTCGTCGTGCCGACGTCTGCCATTCGTCAGCGCCAGGAGAGCGGTGAGACGTTCGCATACCGCGTTGCCGATGGCGTTGTCGATTACGCGACGATGAAGCTCGGCGTCATCGATGAAGCACAGGGTTTTGCTCAGGTACTCGAGGGTCTGAGTGACGGCGACCGCGTCGTCGTCGGAAATGTTGGTTTGCTCGGTAAGGGGATGAAGGTGCAGGTGCTCGGTGCAGAGAATCGCCGTCGTGCGGCAAGCAAGCAGTAACCTGACGAACGCTTTACGAGGCTCAAACCATGTTTCTATCTGATGTATCGATCAAGCGGCCTGTCTTCGCGACCATGTTGATGGTCGCGTTGATGGTCCTCGGCGTCGTCTCCTACAAGCGCCTTGCCATCGACGAGTATCCGGACATCACGTACCCGATCGTG
>JBBQYT010000218.1:0-5017 GCA_038208385.1 Longimicrobiales bacterium
GACGAGGGCGGCGCGTTCTGGAGTGCGGGAGCCGTCGAAGAGGATACTCCGCGTCATCACGGGCGCTGGTACCTGACCCTGCGTCCCGCCGCTGCCGAGCACACCTTGCTGGCCCTCCCCGAAGTTCGCTGGCAGTCTTCGACCAGCGCACGCCGCACACTCGAGACGATGTCCGAGTTCGAGCTGCGGCGCAGACTGAGGATCGCGCAGCTCCGCATGGAGCTTCCGGTGGTTCAGATGTAAGTTCAGTTGTAGATGTAGCTGCTGGCGTCGGCGGCTATATGGGAACGCAGCTTGCTCAACACATGCAAAAATCGTTTTCAGCAGGAGGAGAAGTTCATGACGCGCACCAAGTCCTGGCGTGCATTTACCCGCCGCGATCGCGACGCAATCGAAACGCAGCTCGAGGCCGGCCAGGAGCCGACCTGTCCGTGCTGTGGCGCCTCGCTCGACACTCACACGACCACCCGCATGTTCGCAGTGCTGCCTCCGGGCGCTCTCGGTTATGATCTGGACTGCGAGTGTTGTCACCGCTTCAATCCACGCATTCAGCTGACGACGCACGCCATGCAGGTGCTCCGCATGCACCGATTGGCGGCCGCGGTCCAGCGCGCGTGACGATCCAAGCTTCCCAATGAAGGTGACGGGCGCGTACGACGTTGAATCTCTCCGTACCGCCGAGTATCCCACCTGGAAAGGCGATGCCGCCTTCCTGAACGCCGCGAGCTTCGGCCCGATGCCGGAGCGCAGCCGTGTTGCCATCGAGTGGTTGAACCAGGCCCAGACCGACGCCTTCGCTGCTTCCACGTACGATCAGCACGAAGGTCTGCGCCTCTCTCGCGCATCGATTGCAAAGCTCATTGGCACCGACTCCGCCCACATCGCACTGACTCCAAACACAAACGTCGGCATCAACATAGGCGCTGATCTCGCGCTGCAGCGCGCGCGCAAAAATCCGCGCGGCCCGCGTGTCATCGTAGTCAGCGAGCGCGAATTCCCGGCGAACGTGTATCCGTGGCTCGCACTGGAGCAACACGGCTTCACAGTGGAATTCATTTCGGCGAACGAGCACGGGCATCCGCACGAAGATGCAATCATCGAACGAATTTCCGCAGGCGACGTCGCAGTTGATGTGCTGGCTGCAGGCTGCCAGAAGTGGCTTTGCTCGCCATGGGGCACAGGCTTCGCGTATTTGAGCGATGAAATGCTCGAGATGCAGCCCACGCTGCCCGGCTGGCTCTCGTTCCCCTCGTCCGAAGACTACACGCAGCCTACGCGATACGGCACAGACATGGCTGTACAACAACCGCTGATCGATTGGGCAGACACGCGCGCCGGGGTCGAGATCTCAAGCTCTCTGGAAGACGAGCACCGCTCGGGCATCGTGTGCGCATTGCGCGAAGGCTCGATTCGTCTGTCACCGCACTTCTCCAGCACCATTGCCGAAATGGAGCGCGTTGTTGGCGTGCTCGATGAAGTGGTGCCTTCGTGACGATTGAGGAATCGCTGATCGAGGATGTGCGCGCAGACCGGCGCCTGGATCCGCGCACGAGTGTGTTCGAGGTGCGCGCCGAGCAGCGCAACGGTGGCATTGCACTGCTAGGTGAGACGACGGACCGCGCAGCGCTGCGTGATCTGCTCGAGCGCATCAGCGGGATTGGCAAAGCGGCGTACGACGAGGTCATCCAGCTTCCGGACGGTGATCTGGGCGAGGACACGAGTGCGCTGGTGCGCGTTGCTGTAGCGCCGCTCTACAGCAGGCCGCAGCTCGCGTCGACAATGGTCTCGCAGGTCGTGCTCGGCACGCAGCTCCAGCTGCTTTCGCGCCGCGAGTGGTGGTATCGCGTACGCGGCCAGGATGGCTACATCGGCTGGATCAACGGCGGCTTCCTCGCCACCGGCTCGACGGAGTGGGCACGCAAATGGGAGCGCGGTCTCGACACCGGCGCCGTGATCTCGTTGGGCGCGGAGCTGATCGATGATGCGCGCAACGTCGTCTCACGTGCACCATGGGGCGCGCGGCTCGTAATCAGCAGTGCGGAAGAGTACCGGCTGCCCGACGGGCGCACTGCGCGCATTGGTCGCGGCGAGCTGATTCGCATGCAGGACCTGCCTCTGCGGTTCCCGCTGACGGGGCAGAGCATTGTCGAGACGGCGAAGCGCTGGCTGGGGACTCCTTACCTGTGGGGCGGTGTCACGCGGGCGGGCGTCGATTGCTCGGGGCTCGTGCAGGCAGTGTACCGCGTACATGGAATTACAATGCCGCGCGACTCGAGCCTGCAGGCTTCAATTGGCAGCGAGCTCGACATCGCAAATGGTCTCGATCATCTGCGCGAAGGCGATCTCGTGTTCTTCACGGAAATGCCGGGATGCATCACGCACGTAGCCATCTCGCTCGGCGGAGCGCGCATCATCCACTCCGCCGTGGCAAATGGTGAGGTTGCAATGAACGATTTGAATGGAAATTCGATGATCGAGAAGCGGTTGCGCTCGATCGTCGCACTTGCACGCCGCGTCCTGCCAAAAGCTAGCCCGGAATCTTGATCGCACTACCGGGCTTGATGCGTCGCGCACTCAAGCCTGGATTCGCCTTCTGCAGTGCCTTCAGTGTTATGCCGTTGTCCTGCGCAATCTTTCCGAGCGTATCGCCACGCTTGATGATGTACATCTTTCCGCCGGTCTTCGTCCCGCTGGACTTTGCCGTTGTCGCCGTCTTGGCTGCGGGCCCGGCTTTCGTGGTCTTTGCCTTCGAGGCCGCCGACTTCGCCAGTGCTGCTGCGACCTGCGCTGCCGCGGGCGGCAGCTTCTCAGGCACGGGCGGCACCGCTTCGGGCTCCGGAACGGCTGGCTGTTCGTCGCTGCCATCATCCGCATTCGCGGCAGCCGGATTGGCGAGCGCTGCAACGTTCGGCTGCGCGCCGGGCGCATTGCCCGCGTCCGCCGGAATCGGCGGCTGCGCGCTCGGTGGACCGGCCGGAATTGCATCGATCACGGCCCCGGTCTGATCAGGCGGCCTCGAGAAGCCGGCGAGGCGTGCGCCAATGCCGTCTTCAATGCGCTTGGCTTTCCACGTGGACGGCACGTTGTTGCTCATGATGCTGAATGCGATGAGCTCGCCATTGGCAGCCTTCACATAGCCCGCCAGCGCCGACACGTGATCGATCGTACCTGTCTTCGCCTTCAGGTTGTTGTACGCCGGCGTGCCGGACATGCGGCGCAGATGGCGATCCTTGCCCGCCGTGTTCAGCGTAAACTCCAGCGGCTCGTACAGCTTCGAGTGATACATGAAAGTCAGCAGGCGAATCATTGTGCGGCTTGTCACGCGATTCAGTGGTGACAGGCCCGAGCCGTCGAACATCTGCAGTGCAACGGAATCTCCCGGCGTCTCGCACTCGAGCATGTAGCGAACCGCCTTGTAGCCGCCCTCGATCGTTCCATCCCCGAAGGCGACGCGTCCGACAGTGCGGAGGGTCTGCTCCGCCATCATGTTGTGGCTGACGTGATTGATCACCTGCAGGACATTGATGATCGGCGTCGAGCGGTGCAGGGCGACTACCTGTAGCGGTTGTTGCTTGTCGAGTGCGGGCGCAAACACGGAGCGTCCCGTTACCGCAGACTCTTCAGGTTTGAGTACCGAGTGTGCCTTGCCGGTTACGGTGATTCCTTTTTCGCGCAGCACATCGAGAAACTCGGACGCGGCATAGTGCGCAGGATCGCCTACCGGAACCGTACGCGAGACCGTGGTGCCGCGCGCAATCTGCCCGCGCACCACCAGCGGCATCTCGTAGTCTGCACGCGATGCAACGATGGACGAGCGGCCGCGTGCGACGGTTGTTGCATTGTTCTGAATGCCGAGGTCACTTCCGCCGGGCACTGCGCTGATTGTCGGCGGCGAGCCGACTTCGCCGGGCGTGATGCGCAGATTGATCAGGTTCTCTGTAAGTGACAAAGCACTCGAGGCTACTGCGTACGACGCGCCAATGTAATCGTGCTCCCAGCCAATGCCGCTGTTGCGACCGGGGAAGTACGAGGCGTCACCAACCACATCGCCATCAATTTTGCTAATGCCCTGCGCGACGAGGCTGTCCGCGAATTCCTTGAATACTGCGTCGAATCTGCCGAAACGTCCGCTGAACGTGGGATCGCCGGTGCCGTACATGATGAGATTACCATGGAGCACGCCGCTCTCCACTTTGCCATCGCCTAGAAGAAACGTTGTATAGCGGAAGTCAGGACCCAGGTAGTAAAGCGCTGCGGAGGTCGTGAAGAGCTTCATTGTGGACGCCGGTGCGAGCGCGACGTCGGGTCCGTGCGAGAACAGTGTATCACCACGGGTCAGGGAGACAATCGTCACGCTCCACTGGTCGCTGCTCCAGCCCGGGCTCCGAATCATACCTTCGATATCGTTCCGTAAATCCAGTGTCGCCGAGCCAACCGCGGCTGGACGCACAGACGATGCTACCGCCGGCGTCGCACGCAGCTGCTCCGGCGCGGCTGCTCTCGGCGCCCGCGCCGCGGCCACCAGACCGATCGAAATCGTGCCTGCAATCATCCAGGAAAGACGTGTACGCATCCTGCTTTGTAGCTCCATTGCCTTCAAAGGATCCTCATTTACACACCCCAACTTATTATTCCTGCATGTACCAAGTGCAAGAGCAAGGCCATTTACCTATATTGCACAACATGATTGTGGGCATCGGTCTCGACCTCGTATCCACCCATCGCTTCGCGGATTTCGTGCAGCGGCGCGGCCGTCGTGGCCTCGAAAAATTATTCACCGCATCAGAGCTCGAGTACTGTCTTTCCGTTGTCACACCGGCCTTGTCGCTCGCTGCACGATTCGCTGCCAAAGAGGCCTTCTTCAAGGCGATCGGTACCGGGTACGGTCGCGGCATTGCGTGGACCGAGCTCGAAGTGGTGCGGTCCACCGCGGGAGCGCCGCGACTGGCGCTGCATGGTGCAGCCATGCAGGAGGCGGAACGTCGAGGAATCTCCAGTGTTCATTTGAGCTTGTCCC
>JBBQYT010000219.1:0-5004 GCA_038208385.1 Longimicrobiales bacterium
CGTGTGTCCGGCAAACCCAGCGGACCGCCCGCCATCGACATGCCGGGCATCGCCTGCACAGGTGCCTGCCCAGGCGACGCGTCCGCAGGCGCGTGCACATGCTGCTGCGCAGAACCGCGTGCAGCGAACATCAAACAAAGAAACACTACTCCATATGACCGCATAGAATCCTCGGCGCTCGGATACGCGTGATAGTTGATGACTTCGATTGTTGCCGGACAGAAAGCGGTCCGGCGCGCTTCAACTACGAGCGAGGAGGATGAAACGGAACGGCAGTGGAAAACGAACGCGGAATCTCAACCACAAGGGTCGTAATAACGACAGGTTGATCCATCAGCGCAGGCACGCTCACGACAGCGCCCGGAAGCGACGTGGAAAACGCACAGACTCCAGCCATGACAGCCCCGCCCGGACACACAGGTGCGCCCGATGAATCATCGCGTTGAGCCGGTACGGGCTGTTCTGAATGGGAGTGATGAGCCATCGAGGATGAGGCGTCATGCGAGCCGTGCAACACATGCGCAACTACCGGCATGCCGGCATCGCATACCGCGCCCAAAAGGCGCTCCGCAGACGAAAACGCAACGAGCGCCATGACACAGCTTGCAACAATCGATCGAAACAGACGAGACCTCATGAACCTGTCACTGCTGCAAGCATTAAACCATCCAGTTTCAAGCCATGCCCAAATCCCCGGGGAGATCGTTCCTTTATTCGCTGCGATAAAGCTGGGGATACTGAGCCTTCAAGGCCGCCACCTTCGGCGCGTCATTGTAGACGATGTACGGCTGGTCCGGGTGGTGGACCATGTAGTCCTGATGGTACGCCTCGGCCAGGTAGAACGCCTTGAGCGGGACGACCTGGGTTACGATCGGGCGCGGGTAGGTCTTCGCGGCGGTCAGCTGTGCGATATAGGCCTCGGCCACCTTCTTCTGCTCGGGCGTGGAATAAAACACCGCCGAACGGTACTGCGTGCCGGTGTCCGGTCCTTGCCGGTTCAGCTCCGTCGGGTTGTGCGCTACCGAGAAGAACACCCGGAGCAGCGTCCCGTATGTGACCTGGGACGGATCGTAGACCACGCGGACCGACTCGGCGTGGCCGGTCATGCCCGAGCTGACTTCTTCATACGATGGGTTCGCGGTCGTGCCGCCGGCATATCCGGATTCGGCCGATTTTACGCCTTTCATGTGCTCGAAAACCGCCTCAATACCCCAAAAACAGCCGCCCGCAAAAACCGCGGTTTCAGTGGCGCCGGGCTGGGCGAGTTGAGCATCGCCGATCGCCGCGGGTAGCACTACCGGAGGCGATGACGTCCTGGACGTGAACGCCTTGCCGGCTATGAAAAAGATGACCGCCGCCAAAAAGAGATACGGCAGCCTGTCGCTGGCATTTTTGAACGTCATTGGATCCTCGATCGTACGGGTGTCTTCCAACCATACTTGTAACGCCTTTTGGGGTGGTTTGGTTCCCCCCGTCCTGCAAAAAAACAGCTTGTGCCGACCTCCATTTTCGTGCTATTCTGACGCGCCCCCACCAGTGTCCACGCCAAATCCCGAATGAGTGACAAATGAGCGCATCGACCAACCGTTTCGACACCCTTGCAGCCGTCAAATGGACGCCTCCGACGGACAACGGGGACGTAAAGGAACACAAGCCTTTCGACATTGAGAAGATCTTTGGTGAGAACACGTTTGGTCTCACCGAGATGAAGTCGCGTCTGCCGAAGAGCGCGTACAAGGCGCTGTTGTCGACGATGCAGGAAGGCAAAGAGCTTGATCCGTCGGTAGCGGATGCAGTGGCGCTCGCGATGAAGGAGTGGGCGCTGGAGCGTGGCGCAACGCATTTCACGCACTGGTTCCAGCCGATGACGGGATCGACGGCGGAAAAGCACGACTCGTTCATTACACCGAACGTGGGTGGCGGCGCAGTTGCGGAGTTCAGTGGCAAGGAATTGATCCAGGGGGAGCCGGATGCCTCTTCGTTTCCGTCGGGTGGTCTGCGCGCGACGTTCGAGGCGCGTGGCTACACGGCGTGGGATCCGACATCGCCGGCATTTCTCGTCGAAGGCCCCAGCGGCTGCTATCTCTCCATCCCGACTGCGTTCACATCGTGGACCGGCGATGCGCTCGACCAGAAGATTCCCCTGCTTCGCTCGATCAATGCGCTCGATGAGCAGGCGCGTCGCGCACTGAAGCTGTTTGGTACCGATGCGGATCGCGTGCATGCGAATCTCGGACCTGAGCAGGAATATTTCCTGATCGACCAGGAGTTCTATTACCGTCGACCGGACCTCGTGACGACAGGACGCACGCTCTTTGGTGCAAAGCCGCCGCGCGGACAGGAGCTCGAGGATCACTACTTCGGTGCGATTCCGGACCGCATTCTTTCGTGCATGATGGAAGTCGAGCGCGAGCTGTATAAGCTCGGCGTGCCTGTCAAGACGCGTCACAATGAAGTTGCGCCGGGCCAGTTCGAGATGGCGCCCATCTACGAGAATGCAAACCTTGCCGCAGATCATCAGCATTTGACGATGATGATGCTGCGCAAGACTGCAAGGAAGTACGGGCTGGTTGCATTGCTGCACGAGAAGCCGTTCGCCGGCATCAATGGCAGTGGCAAGCACCTCAACTGGTCGTTCGGCACATCGACGCAGAACCTGCTCGAGCCGGGCGACAATCCGCACGACAACATGCAGTTCCTGTTCTTCTGTATTGCCGTGCTGAAGGCAGTCGATGAAAACCAGGACCTGATTCGTGCAGTTGTCGCATTCGCCGGCAATGATCATCGTCTCGGTGCGAACGAAGCGCCGCCGGCAATTATTTCCGTATTCCTGGGTGACCAGCTCGCGGATGTATTCGATCAGATCGAAAAGGCAGGCGAAGCAAAGTCGAGCAAGCAGGGTGGTCTCATGGGCCTCGGCACACCGACATTGCCGCACCTCTCGAAGCATGCCGGCGATCGCAATCGTACATCGCCGTTCGCGTTCACGGGCAACAAGTTCGAGTTCCGTGCACTCGGCTCGTCGCAATCGATTTCGTTCCCTGCGACAGTCCTGAACACGATTGTGGCTGCTGCACTCGACGAGCTGACGACCGAGCTGGAAGCGGGCAAGAAGAAAAAGCCTGCAGAGCTCGAGGAGGCTGTGAGCGAGCTTATCGCGCGCGAGATCCGCAAGCATAAGCGCATCATCTTCAATGGCGATGGCTACAGCGATGAATGGCAGAAGCAGGCCGAGAAACGCGGACTGCTGAACCTGAAGAACACGCTCGATGCGCTGCCGTACCTGACCAAGGAAAAGAACGCGGCAATGTTCGAGAAGTACGGCGTGCTGACCCGTCGCGAGCTGGAGTCGCGCGAGGAGATCGCATACGATCAGTACTTCAAGACCGTCAACATCGAAGGCGAAACCACAGCGGACCTCGCCCGCACGATGGTGTTGCCGTCAGCCGTGCGTTATCAGAACGAGCTGCTGAAGACCGCAGAGCGCTCGACAACACTCGGCGTAAAACCGACAGGCATCCTTGCGACGATCAAGGATGTCAACGCGCTGATCGACGAGCTGACGGACGGCATCAGCGAGCTCGTCGCGCAGAACGAAGAGCTCGGCGGAGATGACCTGCACTCGAAATCGCATCACATGCGCGACAACGTGATCCCCGCGATGACCAAAGTGCGTACCGCCGCGGACAAGCTCGAGAAGGTGATCCCCGATGATTTGTGGGCAATGCCCCGCTACCGCGACATGCTTTTTGTGAAGTAGCGGCATCGTACTGCAATCTTGAACTCGAACGCCCGGCATTCCCTGGAATGTCGGGCGTTTTCTTTTAACTGCCGGGGCCGGTTCACGTTTACGTGCCCGGCCCGCGGGTCCAGTTCCTCGGGGACGTTGAACGCACGCGCACGCGTTTACGGAACCGGTACTAATTTTATCAAAGACTTCAATTTCAGGTTGGCTTCACGAGAACAGTTGTACGGGACCCGTAAACGCGTGCGCGTGCGTTAAACGTACCCGAGCGAACGCGACCCACTTCACATGCCCGGGCACGTGAACGGTCCCGGTCAGTTGAGGGAAAACGCAAAGCAGTCTAAAGAATGCCTCGCGCCCATCCAGCAATCGCCTCCACAATCTCCGTCATGACCTCAGCATCAGAACGCCCGCTCCGCTTGGGCACCGCAAACGAGTGATCCGCGCCATCGATGACATGCACTGTCGCCAATGGCAGCTCGGATGTCACCGAAGTAATCAGCCCGAGATCAGCCAATGAATCCCGCGTCCCCTGCATGAACAGCATTGGCACCCGCACAGAAGCGAGATGCGCCCCGCGCTTGGTCTCCGCCCGCCCAGGTGCGTGCAGCGGAAAGCCGAGGAAGACGAGACCACGTGTATCGCCCAGCCCTGACGCGCCCGCTGCGGCTTGCGAGGTCATTCGCCCACCCATGGATTTGCCGCCCGCGATCAGTGGCAGCTCGGGCGCCAGTCGATGTCCTTCGGCCACTGCGGCGCGCACTGTCGCCTCGAGTAGTCCGGGCGGATCGGGCCGCTTGCCTCCGGCTTCGACGTACGGGAATTGGTACCGAAGGGTAGCGATACCAGCCTCGGCCAGCCGGTCTGCTACGGCCTGCATGAACCGATGGCGCATCCCGGCACCCGCGCCGTGGGCCAGTACGTAGAGGAGCCAGGCATCGTCGGGACGGTGGAGTATCCCGGACACTTCGCGTGTGCCTACGGCGATTCTGATGTCCTGTTCATTCATGATGGCATTCATTGTGATAGGGATAGTTGCGGACACGTAGCCGCATCAGCATGTTGCGCGCGTGATCCCAGCACAAGAATTTCACTGGATTCCAACTGCCCGCGGTGAGCACTTACAATGACGAAGCGTGAATTCAAGGACCGCATCGGGATGACCTGGCAGGTCTGGGAGGACAACGGCGGGGCGGGCCGCGGTGGACGCGGACGCGTGAAGCCCACGTTGTATTTCAGGTCGGGCGGAACGGTAAAAC
>JBBQYT010000220.1:0-4981 GCA_038208385.1 Longimicrobiales bacterium
GGGTCGAAGATGGCGGCGGACTGCTCGTCGTTGCAGGACCGCATGCAACCGACGCCGCTGCGCGCGATGTACTACCGGGCACACTCGGCAGCGTGGTCGAGCGCGTTCCCGAACGGCCGGGCACCATCGGCTGGGTCGATGCCAGCAATCCGATCTTCGAAATATTCGCCGCGCCACGCACCGGTGATTTCCCGGCGGCGCGCATTTTCCACTATCGGACACTGAACGTCGCACAGGGCGCACACGTATTAGCTCGTTTTGACGATGGCGCTCCTGCACTCGTCGAGCGACAGGTCGGGAAGAGCAGTGTTCTCGAGTGGACATCTACACTCGATAATGACTGGAGCGACATGGCGCTGCAGCCGATCTTCCTGCCGTTCGTCCAGCAGATCGCGCGACATTTGTCAGGCTATGGCAAGTCGCGTCCATGGCATACCGTCGGCGAGCTCGTCGACGTTTCCGATGTGCGCAGCAATGAAGGCGTGCCGCAGCCGCTCGTCGCACGGTCGCCATCTGGCGCGCGCACATCGCTCGATGCGCGCTCTCATGCTCCCGTGCTGCCACTCGATGAAGCAGGCTTCTACGAGGTCAGGCCCGCGCGCTCTACATCGCGCGATGCGCTCGTCATCGCATCCAACGTCGATCCCGCAGAATCAGACCTGTCATCGTTCGATCCGAATGAGATGGTGAAAGCGCTGCCCGTGCGCACGGACGCAACCGTACACGCGCGCGACACCGTTGCACCACCGGAACAGGAACGCTCCCAGGACGTCTGGAAATACCTGCTCGCGGCCGTCCTGCTGATGCTCGTGGCCGAAACCGTCTTTGCAAACCGCATCACGCGCGGCCGCAGCGCCGCGATTCAATCCCCGGAGGCCACATGAGTGCGCGCACGGATTCTCCCGCACATCTCGAGCTTCTGCGTATCATCGCAACCGTACGCAGACGCTGGCGCGCGAAGCAGGTGCTGCGTGGTCTGGCGCTCGTTGTCGGCTCGACACTCGCGCTCGTGCTCATCAGCACATGGATGCTCGACCGCAACTCGTACGGCAACGGCCTCATCATTGGATCGCGCATCGTCCTCGCCCTCTGGGCGGTTGGGCTCTTTGCCTACCTCGTGCTCGTGCCACTCCTGCGTCGCGTAAGCGATGAACGCGTTGCGCTCTACCTCGAAGAGCATGAGCCTGCACTCAACGCTGTCGTCGTGACTGCACTCGATGCAGGCCGCGACACGACTTCCGTGGCATCCGACCAGCTCATCGAGCAGCTCGTGCGCTCCGCCGTCAAAAAATGCGACGACGTCGAGCGCGGCATCCGCATCGACCAGCGCGCATTGCGCGTGGTCTCGGGAGCCCTCACTGCCGTCGCAGTTGCTGCAGTATTGATCGTCATGCTCGGACCCGCATTCATACGCACCGGTACAAGCGCTTTGCTCGTGCCGCGCATCGCATCAAAGGCGGCGCTCCTGCGCATTGAAGTCGCCCCGGGCGATGTCACAATCGCGCGCGGCGCCGACCAGGCAATTGACGCACGCGTTCACAACTTCCGCGCGAGCGACGCCAGGCTTTACATGCGCCGCGGCACTGCAAAGACGTTCGAGATGCTGCCAATGATCGTCGCCGACTCGGGCGCGTTCGAGGTCATGCTCTTCGATGTGCGCGATGCGGGCGACTATTACGTCGAATCGAACGGCGTGCGCTCGCAGCAGTATCACATCACGGTCGTCGACAGGCCGTACGTACAGCGCCTGCGGATGGTGCTGGAGTATCCAGCGTACATGGGGATGAAGCCCGAAACCGTAGAGGATGGCGGGGACATCGCCGTGCCAACGGGCACCATCGTCCGAATGCAGGCGACGACTACAATGCCCATCAAAGGTGGCCGCGTCCTGCTCGATGGCGGTGCATCGATACCGATGGTCGCCAGCGGTATGACGCTCAGTGGTGCAATGCGCATCAAGAGCGATGGCTTCTATCGCATCGAGCTCACGGATGCGAACGGGAACGCAGTGCCTGGCTCACCGCAGTACACGATCGATGCATTGGCCGACAATGCGCCGACAATCTCGTTCGTGAAGCCGGGCAGGGACACGCGCGCGAGTCCGGTAGATGAAGTGCTCGTCGAAGCCAAGGCCGGCGATGATTACGGCGTCTCCGACCTTCAGCTGATCTATTCGGTAAACGGCGGCCCTGAACAGACGCTCTCGCTGTTTAAGCAGCACGGCAATCCGCTGAAGGACGTGTCCGCAACACACACGTTCTTCCTCGAAGAGCTGAAGCTCAAGCCCGGTGATGCGATCTCGTACTACGCAAAGGTCTTCGACAACAACGATGTGTCGGGCAAAAAGAGCGCATCGACGGACATCTACTTTCTGCAGATCCGTCCGTTCGGCAAAGTCTTTCGGCAGGCCGAGCAGCGTGGCGGTGGCGGCGGCGGGATGAGCGACGGCAGTGAAGGACAATTTTCGCAGCGCCAGCGCGAGATCATCGCCGCGACGTTCAATGTCGTGCGCGACAGCGCTACCGTCACACCAAAGGAATACACAGAGCGTGTCGTCACGATCAAGCTGTCAGAGACGCGTCTTCGCGAAGATGTGCAGAAGCTCGCCGATCGCATCAAGGGACGCGATGTCGTGAAGCTCGATTCCGCGTACGCGAAGGTTTTCGAGGCGCTGCCCAAAGCGACAGTCGAAATGCAGACCGCTGAGACATCGCTTGCGAACACACAGCCCAATCCGGCACTCCCGCCGGAACAGCGCGCACTCCAGCAATTGCAGCACGCAGAAGACGCGTACCGCGAAGTGCAGGTCTCGTCGGGCAATGACGGCCAGGGCGGTGGCGGCGACGGCTCATCCGCCGCAGACCTCGCCGATTTGTTCTCGCTGGAGCTCGACAAGCTGAAGAACCAGTACGAGTCCGTACAGCAGGGACCGAAGCAGCAGGCCGATGCGACCGTCGACTCAACACTCAACAAGCTGAAAGAGCTCGCGCGCAGACAAGAACAGGAAGCAGAGCGCTTGCAGCGTCGTCTCGCAGACCAGGCTAGCCGCGGACAGTCCGGCGGCAACGGCGGCGGTGCGTCGCAGCGCGACCTCGCACAACAGGCGGAAGAGGAAGCCCACAAGCTCGAGCGGCTCGCGCGCGAAAATCCGGGCTCGAATGAATTGCAGGAAGCAGCGCGCAAAGCGACTAATGCCGCCGAATCGATGCGTCGTGCAGCAGCAAGCGGTGGCGCGCGCGGCGTCAGTGAAGCGAGCGCAGCGCTCGATCGACTGAAAGAAGCAGAGCGACTGCTCGACAAGAATCGCAGCAGCCGTGTCGAGCGCGATATCCAGGACGCGCAGAAGCGCGCCGATGAGCTGTCCGCCGAACAGCGTCGCATCGCAAACGAACAGCAGGGACTTTCACTGGCCGGCGGCGCGCGCGCATTCCAGGAAATGCAGAAGCTCGCAACGCGCAAGGACTCGCTCGCAGCAGGCGTCGCAGGTCTCGAGAAACAGCTCGACGAGCTCGCATCCTCATCGCGACGCGAACAAAAGGAAGCCGCACGCAAACTCGCGGAAGCCGCGGGCGCGATTCGCACTCGCCAGCTCAAGGAACGAATTCGCTACTCGAAGGGCCTCGTGCAGCAGGGCACCAGCGACTACGCGCGCAAGTTCGAACAGGAAACCGGACAGGAATTCGACAACCTGCGGAAACAGATCGCGGACGCAGCATCGTCCGTCGGGAGCTCGGACCCCGAGAAATCCTCCAAAGCCCTCGAGAGCGCCAAGAACCTCGCCCGCGGCATGGCGTCGCTGGATCAGAGACTGCGCGAGCGGGCGGACCAGGCCGCCGGCGACCAGGCGCGCGGCCAGCAGGGAAAGCCCGGTCAACAACAGGGCAAGCCCGGCCAACAGCAGGGCAAGCCCGGCCAACAGGGCAAGGACGGCCAGCAACCGGGCCAGCAGGGCGAACAAGGGAAGCAGGGTCAGCAAGGGCAACAGGGACAGGGACAGGGGCAGCAGGGACAACAAGGCCAGCAAGGACAGGGGCAGCAGGGACAACAAGGCCAGCAGCAGGGTCAGGGTCAGGGCCAGGGCCAGGGCCAACAGCCCGGTGGCCAGGGCGGCACCACCTACATGGGTGGCGACAACCCGCCGCAGGGCGACGGTGGCAATGGCCAGCTCCGTCAGCTGCGGCGCGAGCTATCCGAGCGGCTCCAGGAAGCGCAGGAACTGCGTCGCGAGCTGCAGCGCGAAGGCCGTCCGACCGCGGAACTCGATCGCGTCATTGATGCAATGCGATCATTCGACCGCGGCCAGAAATTCAACGATCCGCGCGACATCGAAGCCCTGCGCGCTGCCGCCGTGGATGGCCTGAAAAAATTCGAGTACACATTGCGCCGCCAAATCGAAGGCGATTCGACACAACACCTGTATTTGTCGACATCCGATGACGTACCCGCAGCGTATCGCAAGCTCGTCGAGGAGTACTTCAAGTCACTGTCGGGGAAGAGCACGCCTTAGCGGCAGCGATTAGCGATTAGGGATTAGGGATTAGTCTGTTCTCAGCGTGCCATGTTTCCGGTGAGTTGGGGGGCGCTTCGGCGCCAAAGCACTCCGGAATCCCAACCCCGGGACAAACAGACTAATCCCTAATCCCTAATCCCTAATCCCTAATCCCTAATCGCTCAAAGGCCCTTGCATCGCGCCTCTGAAAAGCCGACTATTGGAGTCCCTTCCGCAGGCCGAAACCAACATACATGGAGTGCCAATGAGCCGTGCACGCAGCTATTGGATGGGTACGTTAGTTGTGCTTTTTGCTCTCGTTGCTGCCGGTAGTGTCCGGGCGCAGCGTGCAGCGCCGTCGCCGGGAACGCCGGTACGCGGTGAAAGCCCGTACGTGCCTTACGCCGGTCATCCGACCACCATGTACGGACCGGGGCAGAACAAGTCCGCGAACATGACGCTCATGGCGCACCTGCCGCTCGGAATGGTCTT
>JBBQYT010000221.1:0-4969 GCA_038208385.1 Longimicrobiales bacterium
GTCAATGTCGAGATGATTGGACGTGACCTCGACTTCAATGATGCCGCCATCGCGCTTCCTGTGTTTCGAACGGACCTTGTAACGTTCGCCATGCGCAGCGCGAAGCGATCCCTCGAACCTGCGGCTCGCGATCTCATCGGCGAACAGCATTCGCATATCGGCGCCAATGAATTCCTCGCGTGTAAAGCCATAGTGTTCGAGTGCGGCATCATTCGCAGAAAGTACTGCGTAGGTTTTCTCATCGAACAGCCAGAGTGGCTGCGGGTTTTCATCGAATAGCAACCGGTAATAATTTTCGGCCTGACGCGCCTCCCGAAACAGACGCGCATTATCGATTGCTACGGCACCGCGTCGTGCGAGCTCTTCCGCATGCTCGAGGTCGGTCGCATCAAAGCGCCGCTGTCCATCGCCACGGCCAAACGTCAGCACTGCTGTTGTGCGGCCGCGCGCGACCATCGGCACAACCATGACCGAGCGCGTTCCGACAGCCTTGGTGAGCTCCACGTACTGCGCAGATGCGGGGTCATTCCAGAACGATGAGTTCTCGACATTCGCAAACAACGCTGAGCGGCCGGTTTGTACAACGTCGACCAGAGCCTGGATCGTAGTCGGGATCGCGAGAAGCTTGCGAAGAATTACTTCTTTCGCTTCGTCACGGTGCGCGGCTTCCACGGGCAGGAGGTGACCATCGTCTCCGATGAGCCGGACAATGCACCAGTCGGAGAGGACGCGAGTGGACAGGCGTGCAACGGAGCGGAGCGTGTCCTCGAGGTCGAGCGACGACGAGAGGATCGTGCTTGCTTCGACAAGGAAACTGGAGCGGTTGCCGGATGCTTCCGCGACGGCACGCGCCTGACGCTCGCTTGTCAGCAGATGTTCGCGCTCGCGCTCGGCGCCTTTCCGCTCGATCGCATATTGCACGCTTCGACGAATCGATCCGCCGTCGACCTTGCCCTTGATGAGATAATCCTGCGCGCCATAACTCAGAGCCTTGAGCGCAATCGCCTCATCGGATACGACCGTCAGGATGACGATGGGCAGATCGGCGTTCTCGAGATGCACGCGCGCGCACGTCGCAAGACCTTCGGAATCAGGCAGGTTCAGATCGAGCAGAACGACGTCGACTTTGCCGCCGCGAATGTAGGGCAGCGCTTCGGCGAGCGATGACTTCGTGGTGATTTGAAAAAGCCCGGATTGCCCGCTACTGAGCAGGTCAGCAACGAAAAGCGTCTGGGTTGGATCATCCTCGATCAACAGAAGGCGGAACAGGGCGGCGTCATCACTCACCGTGGGGAACCTCAGCTCATCGAGGATACATGACCAAAACCTTACGACAAAGCCATTCGCTCGTGGAACGAATGGCCTTTCCTCAGAGCCGTTGGGGAGACAGCTCGCACCCATGGATTATGGGGCCTAATCGTCGGTTGCCGCAACCGGTGACAGGCAGAATTGCGTTCAATGCCGCGACACGCACGTCAAAGGGCCTACTGCCAGTACCGCCTCCTACCGACTAGAACGTACGAATCGCGATCGCTGACGGGCCGGTGCCGGCGCTGATGCTGTCGGTCAGCGCGAACGTGCCTGCTCTATAAACGAAGACGTACGGTGGCAATCCCTGTGCACTGCTCCCGAAAAACGCCTGATACACGTTGCCGGCAGCGTTTGTCGTCGCTGCGAATGCACCGCGACACGATCCGTTCGCGAGCTTTGCGCAAACCGGATTGTCGGTTCCGCGCACGAAGGTGCGAGTGACTGTGTTCCAGACCAGTGTGCCCGTAAAGAGTCCCGAGATGTAGGCCAAACCATTCGAATCGATGCTGATTGCGCCGGGTCCGGCGCCCATGTTCTGAACCGTTGTGACGACCTGCATCGTCGCAGCGTTGATGATCGTCAAGCTTCCGGATGCAACGAAGTCACCGGTATTGAGGACGTACAGCAAACCATCGGGACCCACGGCAGCGTCTGTCGGATTGGTGCCGCCGGTCGTCGCCGTTCCGAGCACCTGCATCGTCTTTGGGTCGATTGCGGTGACGATGCCGTTGCCGATGGGAAGGAAATTCAGGTCGAGGTTCGCTGACGTGACCATCACGCGATTGCCCGCTACTGTAACTGCGGTGGGCTGCGGAGCGACGGCAACGGTGTTCGTGATCGCATCGCCAGCCTGCCCGGTTGTGAATCTGCCGACGAGATTACGGTCGCTGTTCGCCGCGATGACTGTGGTGTCATCGACGAACGCGGAGCCCGTCGCATTGCCGCTCGTGAATGTGAAGAACCGCTGAATCGTGGACGTCTCGAGATTGATGAATGCAACACTGGCTGCGTTACCGAGCGGCACGACAGCGTGACGCGCGCGCACGGCGAGGCCTGTGGGCGTCACGGTGCTGCTCGTGCCGAGCGGGATCTGCTGCTGCGTTGCCGGGCTGCCGAGCTGGAACAGCGTGAGGCTCTTGCCCGTCGAATTCACGACGAGGCCAATCTCGCGGTTCGTCGATATCCCGCCGAGGAATCCTGGCGCCGGTGATAGGCTGTCGCTGCTGCATCCGGCGGCAACCACAGCGAGTGCGGCGACGAATGCCGGGATGAATCGCGAGGACTTCTGTGAGAGCTGACGCACGTTTGACTCCGTGAAGTAAAGGAAACAGAAATCGGAACCGTCGCCGTGTCATCGTTGCACGGCGACTGCGCCAGCCAGCGTGCGATCGTCCCTCCGACGTGTGCGGAACGCGACGGTCCAGGCTCGGCCGGGAAACGGGTAATCGACGAGCATTGCTGCGTGCCGATCGAGCATGTTGTTGACGCCAACTGTCGCATCGAGCTGCCACGCGCCGTACCCAAACCGGCGGGAGAGCTTGATGTCTGCGAGTGAGTACGGTTCGAGCACGTTCAGCGCGGAACCCGCAACTGTTCGACGCTCGCCGACATACCGCGTGGCCACCTCGGCGCGCGTGCTCCAGCGTGTCAGCGCGGCGGTCACGTTTGCGGTGAAGTGCGGACGATACCCGACCTGCCCGCTGAGCACCGGCCCCTCGTAGCTGACATCCGATTTGCTGAGCGATGCGTGCACATCCGCACCGAGCGATGACAGCGCGACTCGCCCGCTCGCTTCCCAGCCGCTGCGCCGCACATCGAAGTTCGCTGGACTCCAGATGAATCGAAAATCCGGCTGCCAGAGGATCATCCCATCGATATCCGCGCGATACGCAGCAAGTTCACCACCCACATCGAATGCACCCACGCGCGCGTCGCGGAGCGCAGCGCGCACCTCGACTTCGTTGCGAACGCGCTCCGGACGGAGGTCCGGATTCGGACGAACGAGCACGCCCTCGTGAAAGAATTGATCGGCCAGGGATGGAGGCGCGTATCCTGCGCCGACGGAAGTCGAGATCGATGCGCGCCCGTGCGAAAGCGTGAAGCCTGCGCGCGGGGAAAGGACGGCGCCATGAATGAACGTGTCCCAGTCAACGCGCGTCGTTGCGTCGGCGCTGAGCTCCGTCCTGCTGGCAACCGAGCGCGCTGCCCGCGCCGACAACCACGTGCCGATTTGATGCCGGTGAGGTGGCGCATCCACATCGAGCATTGTCGATGTCACACTCAGCGCGCGCGCTTCGCCACCAAGCGCCAACGAGCCGAAGGCCGATCCCGCCGTTGCCGTCGTTCGAAAGCTGCCGCTGCTCGCGTCTACATTCTCGTCATAGGGAATTCCGAACGGCGGCGCTGTATCGACGAGACGCATGTGTTCGTGTGTGGCGTCGGCGTTCGCAGTCCAGATGATTGTCCCGAAAGCCCAACGGCCGTCGAGCCCACCCGTGAACCGTGCGTCGCGTTCGTGTCCCGTCAGCGATGGCTGCACGATCGAACCGGGTGTACCGCGCGATTCGCTTTGCAGCTGGCTTCGGACCTGCAGTCTCCCGCGCGTGCCTTCCACGAACGCCGACGCAAGTGCACCGCCGGAACGTGCATCGCCATTCTCTCGATGCGCGGCTCCACCACCGCGAATTGCCGGGATTTCATACGTGAAATCACCCGCGTAATCGCGATAGTCTCCCGTGATCGATCCTCCTGTGCGAATTGCATCTCGCACATTCGCTCGCCCTGTAGTCAACGCAGCATTGCGTTCGCCCCACGCGCCGATCGACAGAGCACCGGACATCTCCTGCTCACCGCGTCGGGTCTCGATCAACACCACGCCGGCAAGAGCTCGACCGCCGTACTGCGCGGACTGTGCGCCGCGCAGCACTGTGACGTGCTCGACCGTCTCGAGATTGATTCTCGAAAGATTGGCCTCTCCTGAAATTGCGGAGTTGATCGGATTTCCATCGAGGAGAACAAGCACTTCATCTGCGCCGGATCCGCGAATCGAGATGCGGCTGGGCGAGCCCGGCCCGCCCGATTGCGTAACAACAACGCCCGGCGCTGTCAGGAGCAATTCACCGAGGTCGCGCCGGCCTGAGCGCTCGATCGCACGACGGTCAAAGCTCAGACCAGCGGTAGCATCGCGCCTTGCCTGAACGACAATCGCTTCCAGGCGCGATGCAACTGGGTGCAATTCCATGTCGAGCATAACCGCACGCCCGTTTGCAATGACGATAGTGGTATCGCCTGCCGCGTAGCCGAACGCACGAACATGCACTGCGAGTGCGCGCGGATCGAGCCCGCGCATCACGAACGTCCCATCGACTGCAGAAAGCGCCTGCACTGTGTGACCCACGACTTCGATTCGTGCGCCCGCGATTGGACGCGCGGCTTCACTGTCCGTGATGCGTCCACGCAGCTCTCCGGGCACCTGCGCGTTTGCTGCACGCGAGCAGAGCGCGAATGTAAAGAGCGCGAGCGACACACCGCGAAATCGGCGCGTGGTCAATAACAAAACAAAAATCCCGTCCTTGCTGTCGAGAGCGAGGACGGGGGGTAAACGGGGCCGGCGAACTCAATGACGGTACGCGGGCCCTGCGTTCAACCCCGCGCCCCT
>JBBQYT010000222.1:0-4964 GCA_038208385.1 Longimicrobiales bacterium
GACGGGCTCGATGATGACAGCGGCGACCTGGCCGCGGTTTGCCTCGAGCAGCGCACTCACGGCCTGCAGATCATTGAACGGCGCAACGAGTGTGTCTGCGACGGCGCCGCGTGGAACGCCAGGCGAGTCGGGCAAACCGAGTGTCGCAACACCGGAGCCCGCCTGCACGAGCAGCATGTCCGCATGACCATGATAGCAGCCTTCGAACTTGATGATTTTCTCGCGCGCCGTGAATGCGCGTGCGAGGCGCAGAGCACTCATTGTGGCCTCGGTGCCGGAGCTTACGAAGCGCACGAGCTGCATTGTCGGAAATGCTTCGCGTACGAGCGTCGCAAGCTCGAGCTCGAGCGGACTCGGCGCACCAAAGCTGGTGCCACGTGTCGCGGTGTCACTGATTGCTTCGACGACGCGCGGATGTGCGTGTCCGAGCACGAGCGGTCCCCACGACAGGACATAATCGGTGTAGCGATTGCCATCGACATCGTACAGGTAGGCGCCACTGCCGCGCTCGAAGAAAATCGGATCTCCACCCACAGCGCGAAACGCGCGTACGGGCGAGTCTACGCCACCGGGTAGTAGGTCGACTGCGCGGGCGAAGAGCTCGCGGGAGCGCGCTGTATTGCGGACGGTGTCCTGATTGGGCGTCATTGGGCGATTGAGTTCAGTGCGAGTTTGTGTGTGCGCTCGTCGAGTGGCGCGATGACGCGCTTTGCAGCGCGCTCACCACTCATGATGCAGTCAGGCACGCCGACGCCGCGGTACGCGTTGCCAGCGAGTGCAAAGCCGGGATGTCTCGCGACGGCTTCATCGATTGCAGCGAGTCTCTCGAGATGGCCGAGATTGTACTGCGGCATACTGTCGTTCCAGCGAAAAATGCGAACCAGCTCCGGCTCGCCTTCAATGCCAACAATCTCGCACAGCTCTGCGCGTGCGACTTTCAACAGCTCTTCATCGGAGACGCGCGTCGCTTCTTCGCGGCCGGCGCCGCCGATAAATAGGCGGAACAGGGCTTTGCCGGCGGGAGCGCGCCCTGCAAACTTCGACGATACCCACGTGCACGCGAGCACGGCTCGCTTCTCGGCGCGTGGCACGGTGTAGCCGGTGGCGTCGAGCGGCCGTCTCACTGCTGACTCCGGATACGCGAGAGTAACCGTCGCCGTAGAGACGTGCGGCACTTCGCTCAGGAGGGACGCGAGTTTCGCGTCAACAGTGCCGACCAGTCGTGCAGCCTGGTGTGCCGGTGTCGCAACGATCACGCTGTCAGCGTCCAGGTGTCTGCCGTCTTCCAGCGCTGCCGTGTAACCCGGGCCGGCGTGGTCCGGCGTCTGCGCGATGCTTTGTGCGCGTGCGCCGCGCAGAATGGTCACACGATCAGAAGCGCCAGCGAGCTCGTTCTCCAGCGCATCGACTATTTCCTGCATGCCTCCCGCAAACGACAGAAACCCCGCGCGAGCATTCGTGGCTGCATCGGCCTTCGTCTTCCGCAAGCGCGCGCGCGCTGCTGCAATCCCGCGCAGCATACCGCCGTTCTCGCGCTCGAACGCACGAAGCTGCGGGAATGTCGCGAGGATGCTGAGACGCGAGCCATCGCCGGCGAATATTCCGCTCAGCAACGGTTCGAACAAACGTTCATACATCTGCCGGCCCATTCTGCGCACGACAAACGACTCGACAGACTCGTCAGCATCGGTCTTGCGCGCAGGGATCAGCACATCGAGTGCAACGCGCAGTTTGCCAATCGGGGAGATGAGCGTTGAAACGACAAACGGCATCAGTCGCGTGGGCACGAGCCCACTGAGGCCTTCCGGAAGTCGGGTGAGTTTGCATTTGCGGAGGATGTAGGAGCCGCGCACGCCTGCGGACGTACCATGAACGTGCGTTCCGAGACCCAGCTCCTGCGCGAGCTCATACGCGCCGGGCTTGCTACCGAGGAAGAGGTCGGGGCCGCCTTCCATGACGTAGCCATCCGAGCGCTCGGTGATGATTTGACCACCTAGACGTTGAGTCGCTTCGATGATCGTGATGTGTGCGTCGGAGTCGTGCAGCAGTCGATGCGCGGCGGCGAGGCCGCTGATGCCGGCGCCGACGATGAGGATCCTGCGAGAATTGATTGGCTCTGGCTGCATCATGATTCCAGGGATTTTTCACCGCAGAGACTCAGAGTTGCGCTGAGGTTTCGCAGAGAAAAAGAATTCGTTTTAACTCCGCGAAACCTCAGCGGGGCTCCGCGACTCTGCGGTGAAAAAATGCTGGAGTCACGACGATCTCGAGTGCACGATGTCGACGACGGCTTTCACGTTGTCGACTGGAGTGCCCGGCAGAATTCCGTGACCGAGATTGAAGATGTGTCCGGGCCGGCCTTCTGCTGCGTCGAGCACTGCGCGTACGCGGCGCTCGAGAATGTCGCGCGGCGCGAACAGCAATACTGGATCCAGGTTTCCCTGCACTGCGCGATCGTAGCCGACCTGTTTCCATCCGAAGTCGAGCGGCGTGCGCCAGTCGATGCCGAGAACATCACCGCCGGCTTCCTTCATGAGCGGAAGCAGGTTGGCGGTGCCTGTGCCGAAGTGAATAACTGGCACGCCGGTTTCGGAGACCGCGGACAGAATCGCCTGGCTGTGCGGCAGTACGTATTCGCGGTAATCATCGGGTGAAAGTGCGCCAACCCAGCTGTCGAAGAGCTGGATGGTCTGCGCGCCCGCACCGACCTGCGCGACGAGATAGTCTGCGACGACGCGCGAGAGCTTTTCCATGAGCGCGTGCCACAGCTTCGGCTCCGAGTACATCATGCGCTTCGGCTGAACGGCTTCGCGCGCGGAGCCGCCCTCGACCAGATACGACGCGAGCGTGAACGGCGCGCCTCCGAATCCGATGAGTGGCACGTCGGCGGGCAGCTGCGTGCGCAGGATCCTGATCGCCTCGAGAACGAATGCGAGTGATTCCTGTGGGTCGACGGGGCGCAGCGCTTCGATCTCGGCCTGCGTCCGCACCGGATTGTGAATGACAGGACCCTCCCCGGCAGCAAATTCGAGGTTGATGCCCATCGGCACGAGCGGCAGCAGGATGTCTGCAAACAGAATAGCGGCATCGACGCCCAGTGCGTTCACCGGCTGCATGGTTACTTCGGCAGCAAGCTCGGGCTGTGCGCAGATCTCGAGGAGTGAATACTTCGCGCGGATTGCGCGATACTCGGGCATGTAGCGTCCGGCCTGGCGCATGAACCACACGGGTGTGTGGCTTGCGGGCTCGCGCCGGCACGCCTGCAGGAACGCGCTCGTTGTCGGCTCTGCCGCGACCGTCTCGGTCATCGGAACAGCGCCAGTGTCTTTTCGGCCTGGTGATAGAAGCCTGTGTGTAAGGGCGTGTCGCGCTCGGTGTAGAGACGACCTTCGACGGTGCGGAGCTGAGCAACGAGGTCCGAGAAGCGCCGGATGTCCTGCGTCTCGTACACGACAACGAACTCCTGGTCCTGCACGCCGAATGAATAGAGCAGCAGCTGTGTCACGTCCTCGAACTGCTTACCAACCTTGATGTGGCCGTTCATCATGCCCTGACGTACTTCCGACGAAAGCAGATACCACTCCTTGGTCTTCACGAACGGATAAACGATCAGGTAACGCTGGCGCTCATTTGCGAACGGATCGATTTCCTGGTTCGAGCGCGTCTTCGTGTATTGCGACGGACGCGTGTAGCCCCACAGCGTCGTATCGATCTTCAGAAGACTGCGGAACGGATTCGTCGCGCGTGCGAATCGCTCGAAGAATTCGGCGGCAACGTTCGGATCTTCGGCATCCAGCGTGCTCCAGACCATGATGTCCAGATTGTTTTGCGCAGGAAACACCTGATAGATGTCGACGGTCGACGCGGCAGCGCGCAAACCGGCGAGCCACGTCTTATGGAATTCCTCGCGCTCTTTCGTGCCGAGGCTCCAGTAGGCATCCGTGAAGCTGATGACGGCGTAATGACTGAGTGTTCTTGGGGTTTGTTCCGGCATCTCTCTCTCTCGCGTTATTTCAGCCAGCCAGCAGCATCTCTGGCGTGATAAGTGATGATCATGTCTGCACCCGCGCGCTTGATTCCGGTAAGGATCTCGAGCACGCAGCGCTCTTCTTCCAGCCAGCCGTTTGCAGCGGCTGCTTTCACCATCGCGTACTCGCCACTAACGTTGTATGCAGCTACGGGCAGCTCGGGGTATTGCTCGCGCGTCTGACGAATGATGTCGAGGTACGGCAGTGCGGGTTTGATCATCAGCATGTCTGCGCCCTCGAGCACATCGAGCTCCGCTTCGCGCAGGGCTTCGCGCGCATTTGCAGGGTCCATCTGGTGCGTCCTGCGATCGCCAAACTTCGGTGCGCCGCCGGCCGCTTCGCGGAACGGTCCGTAAAAGCCCGATGCGTACTTGATCGAGTACGACAGGATCGGCAACTGCGAAAAGCCCACATCATCGAGCGATGTACGAATAGCCGCAACCATTCCGTACATCATGCCCGACGGAGCGATGATGTCGGCGCCGGCTTCAGCATGCGACACGGCAACACGCCCGAGAATCGCGAGCGTCTCATCGTTCAGCACGTAGCCTTCGGGCAGGTGCGGGTCTTCGACGTTCAGAATGCCGCAGTGTCCGTGGTCCGTGTACTCACACAGACAGACGTCCGTGACCACCAGGAGCTCGGGCGCCACCTGCTTGATCGTGCGGATGGCCTGTTGAACAATGCCGTCGGCGGCGAAATTCTCGAGACCGATCGGGTCTTTTGTCGCGGGCAGTCCGAACAGCAGCACTGCAGGAATTCCCAGAGCAGCGATCTGCTCGATTTCTTTTGGCAATCTGTCGATCGACCACTGGAATACGCCCGGCATTGAGCCGATTGCATTGCGTGCATCGCGGCCGTGCATGACGAACAGCGGCAGAATGAAATCGTCTGCCGAAAGCGTAGTCTCGCGCACCATGCGTCGCATGGTTGCGT
>JBBQYT010000223.1:0-4923 GCA_038208385.1 Longimicrobiales bacterium
ACACGTATGACGTTCTTCGCCAAACACCGATCTCCCGCCTGGTTCGGGAAATGGAGCGCGATTTCGGCGTCACTGTCGACGACTATGCAAATGCCTGTTTTCTCTCGTCGATGTGGACCATCACGGTCGAGGCGGACGAACTGAAAATTTCGGTTCCTCACGTGCCAATGGAACGTCTGGTTTCGGATCCCCAATACTTCAGCTGGTTTGTCTGGAAAATCAGCGAAGGAACAAGTCGCGCCGACGCAAACTTCGTCCGCCACGTGTTTTCGGAAGGTCCGATGTACGAGACTCCCGGCAACAAGCCCGGTTTACCGCAGGACGTCTATGCCGGCCTACCCGAATGGCAGCGGGAATGCTGGCGCCGCCTGTTGCAGACGAAGGAATTGCAGAAGCGGTATGACATCGTGGGCTATGACTTCAGCTTTGTTCGGTAGGAGGAGGTTGTGCGCATAACCCTGAAAAACGTGTTGGTGCTGCCCTGGCTCCTGGACCGTCGAGCGAAAAGGAATGTGCTCAAACTGCGGGCCGGGCTCCCGCCAATGCTGATCACCACGATGCCGAAATCGGGCACGTACTTCATTACCAGGCTCCTCACGCAGGGTCTCTCGATCGAAAGCCGGATCGTCAGCAATCAGTACTTCCCATACGACGTGATCCGGCAGCCCGAGCTGCGCGTGTTAGCGCAGAACAGCATGGTCAGCCAGGACCACTTCGGCGCGAGCAAAATCAACCTCGTGCACATCGCGAGGCATGTAGACCGAATGGTCGTTCACGTCCGTGACCCACGCCAGGCATTGCTCTCCTACGTTCACTTCCTGGGGACGCCGCAGTTCCGTCTCAAGGAGGAGGAGACGTTGCTGTTCATCTACCCGCCGATGCCCGACGATTTCTATCGACTGGACTTCGAGGCGCGCATCGACTGGGCTATCGAGAACTGGCTTCCGCTATTGATCGAGTGGACCGAAGAGTGGGTGGCGGTAGCGGAAGCAATGGACCGGCCGCTCATCAAGTTCACCCGCTACGAAGACCTCGTGGCTGATCCGGAGCACTTCATCCACGACGTGCTGCACTTCTTCGGCGTTTCGGTCGACCGTTATGTGCCGGCGCGCGTCGAGCATGACCAAGGCATCCATTTCCGCAAAGGCGAGGTTGCAGAGTGGCGCGCGACGTTGACGGAGAAGCAGGCAGCCACCGCTACGGGGAAGATTCCACCGGCACTCGCGCAACGGTTCGGCTGGACGTAGCGCGCATCGGGGCTCGGTCCGCCACATTGCATGGAGAATGCGTGCAGGCTTACGTTTAGGCCGATTCTGGGCCATGGCAACGGGGGCGAATGTGCTGGCGATTGTACGGCTGAAGGTCAATGGGGATGAGCACGAAGTGGGCATTCCCGAGCACTACACGCTGCTCGAGGCGCTTCGCTATGGCATTGGCCTCACCGGCTCAAAACAGGGGTGTGACAAGGGCGATTGCGGTGCGTGCACCGTCCTGCTCGATGGTCAGCCCGTCCTTTCGTGTATTACGCCCGTCTGGGAAGCCGAACACCACGAAGTCCGAACCGTCGAAGGCCTCGCCTCACCCGCAGGACTCCATCCGTTGCAGGATGCATTCGAAGCGAATGGCGCCGCACAGTGCGGGTTTTGTACGCCCGGCATTCTGATGTCTGCATACGCGCTGCTGCAACGCAATTCAGCGCCGACGCGCGCCGATGTTCTCGATGCATTGTCGGGCAATCTTTGTCGCTGCACCGGATACACGAAAATCATTGAAGCGGTGGAGAACGCTGCGGCACAGATGCAAGGCAGGGAATTGTGAGGCCGGAAGAGCTGCGCGAGCGTCAGGCGCGTGACGCCGTCGACATCAAAACGCTGGAGGCGATGGCGGAGCGGGAGTTTGCCGTCATTGGCGGTCGTGCACGCAAGGTCAACAGCGTAGGCAAAGTCACAGGCAGCGCCATTTATACGGATGACATCGTGCTGCCTGCGATGCTGCACGGCAAAATTCTGCGTTCGCCGCATCCGCATGCGCGCATTCTTTCGATCGATACGTCTGTTGCCGAGGCGTTGACGGGCGTGCACGCCGTCGTGACTGGCAGGGACATGCCGGTGAAGTACGGCATCATTCCGTGGACTCGTGATGAAGAGCCGCTGTGTGTTGATCGCGTTCGTTATATAGGCGATGGCGTCGCGGCCGTAGCCGCAGTCGACGAGGACACGGCCAACCGTGCGCTGGACCTGATCCGTGTCGAGTACGAGGAAATTCCTGCTTTCCTCGATCCTGAATCAGCGCTCGCCGGCGGCGAAGTGCCGATTCACGAACCTGGAAAGCCAGGCCGGAACGGCAACATCACGAAGCACGTTCGCCTGGAGTTTGGTGCAGTCGACGAGCTGCTTTCGCAAAGCGATGTCGTCATTGAAGGCGACTATTTCTTCGAGGGCAGCACGCATACGCCGATCGAGCCGCATTGCGCGATCGGGTATTACGATCCGACGGGCAAGCTGACCGTATGGTCTTCGACGCAGGTGCCGCATTATCTGCATCGCGAGCTGGCCCGTGTGCTTGACCTGGATGTCGCGCGGATTCGTGTCGTACAGCCCGTCGTTGGTGGCGCCTTCGGTGGCAAGTCCGAGCCGTTCGATCTCGAGTTTTGTGTCGCCAAACTGGCGATGAAATGTGGGCGTCCCGTGAAGATCCTGTACACACGCGAGGAAGTTTTCTACTCGCATCGCGGGCGTCACCCGATGAAGATGAAGTTCAAGCTCGGTGCGGACCGCGAGGGCCACATCAAGGCGGTGGACAACAAAATTCTGATCGATGGTGGCGCGTACGCGTCATTCGGCCTCGTTACCACCTATTACTCGGGTCAGCTGCTCGCCGCGCCGTATGTGTTCGAGTCCTATCGGTTCGATTCTACGCGCGTGTATACGAACAAACCGGCGTGCGGGCCGAAGCGTGGACATGGCAGCGTGCAGCCACGCTTTGCGTTCGAGGTGCAGCTCGACAAGCTCGCCGAACGCCTGGGCATTGATGCAATGGAATTGCGGCGTCGCAATTTCCTGGGCGAACAAAAACGTACGGTAAACGAGCTGCGCGTCACATCGAACGGCTTTCTGCAGTGCCTGGACGCTGTCGAAAGTGCGAGTAGCTGGAAGGAACGACAGCGCAGGCTGCCGTTCGGGCGCGGTCTTGGCGTTGCCGGCTCGTGCTATATCTCGGGCACGAACTATCCGATTTATCCAAACGAAATGCCCCAGTCGGCCGTGCAGATCCAGGTCGAGCGTTCCGGGCGCGTGACCGTGTTCAGCGGTGCATCGGAGATCGGGCAGGGAAGCGACAGCGTGCCGGCGTACATTGTTGCAGAGGAGCTGGGCGTGCCGCTCGATTACGTGCGTGTGGTTTCTGCGGACACGGACCTGGTGCCGGTCGACCTTGGTGCGTACTCGTCGCGCGAGACGTTCATGATGGGCAATGCGTGCATCCATGCGGCCCGGCAGCTGCGCACGCAAGTGCAGGATGCAGTCGCCGAAATATGGCAATGTACGCCTGGTCATGTTGGCCTCGCCGGCGGCTGGGCGTTTGATACGGCGGACACCGCGCGACGGATGCCGATCTCTGAAGCATTCAACATCGCCGAAACGAAGTTTGGTACGCTCGGCTCGACGGGCTGGTACAACACGCCTAAGGATGTGCACGGCTCGTATCGCGGCGCGACGATTGGTGCATCGCCCGCGTATTCGTTCACTGCGCACGTTGCAGAAGTGAGTGTGGATGTCGAGACCGGTTTCGTCGCTGTCGAAAAAATCTGGATTGCGCACGACTGTGGGCGCGCACTGAACCCGATGCTCGTCGAAGGGCAGATGGAGGGCTCGGCGTACATGGGCTTCGCCGAGGCGCTGATGGAAGAGCAGGTATTCAAGACGGCAGACGAAGGTCGCGCTGGGCTGCACAACGCGCCGTCGCTGCTGGATTATCGCATTCCAACATCGCTCGACACGCCCGAGATGCAATCGCTCATCATCGAAAGCATCGACCCCGAGGGTCCGTACGGCGCAAAGGAAGCGGGCGAGGGCCCGTTGCATCCGTCGATCCCCGCGATTGCAAATGCGATCTTCGATTCTGTCGGCGTGCGCATGGATTCATTGCCGTTTTCGCCGCCGCGAGTGTGGCGCGCGTTGCAGGATGTTGAAGCGAAGAACCGGTGGGCGGCTGCGCACGGGCTTGCCTCGTCGCAATCGGAAGCGGCAGCAGATTGACGGACCTCACACACTTCGGAGCCACATGGACGTTCTAGAGGCAATTAAGAGCCGGCGGTCGATCAAGAAATTCACGGACCGTCCGGTTGATCGCGATGACATCGAGCGACTTATCTGGGCTGCCGTGCTCGCGCCCAATCACAAGATGACGCAGCCGTGGGAGTTCATTGTACTCGGCCCCGAAGCGCGTCGTGCGTATGGCGCGGCGCTGGGCGCGCGCAAGGCGAAGAAGGTGGAGGATCCGGCAGCTGCACGTCTCGTGCTCGAAAAGATAACCGGCGAAAACGCCTCGCTGCCCGCGATGATTGTTGCTACGGTGCCGATCGTCGAGGATCCGGAGACGCGCGAAGATGACTACGCGGCAACAATGATGGCGATCCAGAATTTGTCGCTTGCAGCGCTTGCGGTAGGCTTGGGGACGCACATCAAGACGGGCGCAATCATGGATGATCCGTCGGCACGCGCCGCCGCCGCCGTTGAGCATGGCCGCCGCATCGTCGCCATCATCAATGTGGGTGAGCCGGCCGAGATTCCGTCACCGAAAGAACGCGATTCGGCCGTTAACAAGACCCGCTGGCTTCCGTAATCGACAAGCGATAGACGAATGCTGCGTCTGCACGAGTACACGTACCATCGACCGCGCACGGTCGAAGAAGCCGCCGCGCTG
>JBBQYT010000224.1:0-4917 GCA_038208385.1 Longimicrobiales bacterium
CACATCTTCGCTACGCGATGGGTGCTTTACGTTCGCAAGCGCACTCAGAACATCCTGAATCAGCTCCTCTCGATCCACCGCCATTCCTCGCCCCCCGTCCTTTCATGAAAAACAGCCGGCACCCGCAAAGGCGCCGGCCGTCTATTGTCCTGTCACCGGCCGCCGGCTTCTACAACGCCAGCACCATCTTCACTTCAGGTATCGCACTCGTAAGCCGACGCTCGATCCCCTGCTTCAGCGTCATCATCGAAATCGGACACGTACCGCAGGCACCCATTAGCCGCAGCTGAACAACGCCGTCGTCTTCGTCGAAGTCGATGAGCTCGACATCGCCGCCATTGGCGTGCAGCGCGGGCCGGATCCCCTCCAGCACCGCCTCGATCTTCTCACGGGAATTCTTCAATTGCGGTTCCATAGCGAATGAGAATGTACCGAGATGTAATACCCCCACGCAATTAAGGGTTGCATCCGCGCGGAGGGCCCTCTTTTTAGGTACTGAACAGGCCAAATTCTCACCGCAGAGATTCAGAGTTACGCGACTCTGCGGTGGATCTTTGTCATGCGAGCCTATACCGAACGCTTACTGTACTGCCGAATCGCCACAGTCAGAACAGTCACTGCAAACGCCACGAGGACCAGCAAGGACTGCGCGATTTCCCGGATACTCGCGCCCTTGACCAGGATCGCCCGTGAGATTGTCACGAAGTACCGGACTGGATTCAGCAAGGCCAGTTTTTGCACCCAATCGGGCATGCTGTCGATGGGTGTGAAGAGCCCGCTCATCAGGAGATAGACCATGATTACGAAGAAGGTGACGAACATTGCCTGTTGTTGTGTTTCCACTACCGTCGAGATCCACAGTCCGATTGCCAGTGCGACGACGAGGTAGATGGCGGCAGCAGCGAACAACAGTAACAGGCTTCCCTGCATTGGAATCCCGAACGCGAGCTTTCCCACGGTCAGACCCAGTGCGAACTCGAGGAGACCGAGCACCCAGAATGGTAGAAGCTTCGCGGTGATGAATTGTCCGCGGGTGATTGGCGTGACGTTGAGCTGCTCGAGTGTGCCGATTTCTTTTTCGCGTGCGATGTTTTGGGCGGTCAGCAGTGTGCCGATCATGGTTACGAGTGCGACGAGGATGCCGGGCACCATGTAATGCTTGTAGTTGAGCGTTGGGTTGTACCAGCCACGTTCCTCCATGACGATGTGACCGCCGCCGGGTTTTGGAATCGGTTCTGCCGATGGAGCGCGCACGGTTCGGATCGATGGACGAACCAGTGCGCCGAGCTCTTCGGAGTAAGCCTTCAGAATTCGGCCTGCATACGACTGCACGATACCTGCAGCGGAGCCTTTTTCAGCGTTGACGGCAAGCTGCACGAATGCTGCGTGCTCGCGAACGATGGATGCATCGAAATCATTGGGGATTGTGAGTACCATTGTGACCTGGCCGCGCAGCAGCGCTTCGTTCGCAAGGTCCTGCGATGGCGATTGGCCAATGATCCGGAAGTGTCCGGAGGCCGCGAAGTGCTGGATCAGTGCGCGCGACGTGCTGGTGCGGTCGAAATCGACGATGTAGGTGGGGGTGTTGCGAATCTCGAATGTGGCCGCGTTCGACAGGACGAGCAGCTGGATGATGGGCATCAGCAGCACCTGCACGATAGTCGCGCGGTCGCGCACGATGTGCAGCACTTCGGCCCAGGCGAGGAAGAGGATGCGGCGCATCAGTCGAGTCGGGTGTGAAAGGAGCGGGTGCTGACGCCGAGAAGCACGAGTGCCATGCCGAGCAGGATGAGCGTCTCGCGCCAGAGGTACGCGAGGCCCACGCCTTTCAACATGATGCCGCGCGCGATGAATATGAACCAGCGCGCCGGGACGATGTTGGAGATCACCTGCAAAGCTAGTGGCATGCTCTCGATTGGAAAGATGAATCCTGACAGCAGTAGGGTCGGCAGTATGGTTCCGACGAGCGCGGTCAGCATTGCAACGCGCTGCGATGATGTACGTGCAGAGATCAGGATACCGAGCGCGAGCGAGACCAGCGTGAAGAGCACGCCCTCTGCCAGCAGCAGAACAACATTGCCGACGACGGGCACCTTGAAGATGAGTCGCGCTTCGATGATGACGGCAAGCACGCTTACGAAACCGATGAGCAGGTACGGCAGCACCTTGCCGACAATGATCTCCCACGGCCGTAGTGGTGACACGAGCAGTGACTCCATCGTGCCCGTCTCTTTTTCCCGCGTGAGCGAAAGCGCCGTCATCATGGCGGAGATGATCGTGAGCACCATTGCCATGAGGCCGGGCACAAAGAGGTTCGAGCTTTCGCGCGTCGGATTGAACCTCATGCGCACCTGCGGAATGATGCGCACGCCCGTCGGGCGCGAAGCAAGCTCGCGCTGTTCATAGTCCTGTATCACGGCCATCGCGTAGCTCTGCATCGCGCTGCCGGTGTTGGGGTCGGTCGCATCGGTGATGATCGACACGCGCGCCGGCAGCCCGCGCGCGAGACGCTCCGCAAAGCCGTTCTCGAAGACGATGGCTTCCTGGGCTGCTCCGGACGCGAACAGCCCCTCGAGGTCATCCGGGCTGCGCAGTGTCGCGACATTCCGAAACACACCATTGGCGGTCATGCGATTCGCCAGCTCGATCGTAACGTTGTCGGGAGAAGGATCGACGACGGCAAGACGGACGTTCTTCACATCCGTTCGGATCGAATACCCGAACAAGACGACCTGAACGATCGGCATCAGAATGATGACGGCGAGGGTCCTGCGGTCTCGCAGGATGTGGTAGACCTCTTTGCGCAGGAGTCCGGTCAGCGCGCTCACGCGTCCGCCTGTGCCGCTTCATTTTCCGCCGGCCGCGCGAGACGGACGAACACCTCGTCGATCGAATCCACGCAGTACTCCTTCTTCAGCTCGGACGGCGCTCCAAATGCCGCGATTTTTCCTGCGACCATAATCGAGATATTGTCGCAGTACTCGGCTTCATCCATGTAGTGCGTTGTAACGAGCACTGTCGTTCCCGCCGCTGCCGTCTCGTAGATCAGCTCCCAGAACTGGCGGCGTGTGATCGGATCGACACCGCCAGTCGGTTCGTCCAGGAACACGATGCGGGGCTGGTGCAGGAGTGCGACGCTGAAAGCGAGCTTCTGTTTCCAGCCGAGCGGAATCGAACGGACCAAGTCATTGGCGGCGTCCTCGAGGCCCAGACGTGTCAGCATCCGGTCCGTGCGCTCGCGTATCTCCTTGCCCGTGAGATCGTAGATGCCGCCATACAGGCGGATGTTTTCGCGCACCGTGAGATCGTCGTACAGAGAAAAGCGCTGGCTCATGTAGCCGATGTCGCGCTTGATGAGCTCACTCTCAGTGTAAACATCGTGCCCCGCGACAAAGGCTTCGCCGCTGCTCGGTGCGAGCAGACCGATGAGCATTCGAATCGCCGTGGTCTTACCTGCGCCGTTCGCGCCCAGGAACCCGAACACCTCACCGGCATGCACATCAAAGGTGATGTGGTCGACGGCTATGAACGAGCCAAAGGTGCGGGTCAAATCCTTTGCGTGAATGACGATCTCGGATGTGCCTCTCACGCGGCGGTCCGTGATTCCGGTGCTCCCATGCGCGCCATGAAGGTGTCTTCGATCGTCGCAGGAATTTGCGCGACACTGACATCCATGAATCCCTTGGCGGCAAGCAGGCTCGTGATAGAGCGCTCGATCGTGGCTGCGTCCGCATTGGTGCGCGTGTCGGTGTAGTGCAGTACATCACCAAAAGGAAATACCGAGTGTGCGTGCACATTGGCCCGCAATGTGAGCAGTGCCTGGTAACGATCGGCTGCGCGCACGGCAAACAGCGGCCGGTCGAAGGCTGCCGTGATTGCCGCAGGTGTGTCGAGGGCGAGGATTTTGCCTTTCTGCATGAGGGCAATGCGATCGCAGCGATCGGCCTCGTCCATGTACGGCGTTGAGACGAGGATCGTGAGTCCGCTCGCTTTCAGTCTGGCGAGCAGGTCCCAGAAGTCGCGACGCGATACAGCATCGACCCCGGTGGTTGGTTCATCAAGAAACAGCACGTCGGGCCTGTGTACGAGCGCGCAGCACAGCGCGAGCTTCTGTTTCATTCCGCCGGACAGGTCGCCTGCACGTCGATCGTTGAATGGCTCGAGCTGCGAATAGATCGCATCGATCTGTTTGTATTCCTTTTCGATTGTCGTACCGAATACGGATGCGAAGAAGCGCAGGTTCTCGAGAACGGTGAGGTCTGGATAGAGCGAGAATCTGCCTGGCATGTAGCCCACGCGACGGCGTATTGCCCACAGGTCCTTGACGACATCGCAGCCGAGCACGCGCGCAGACCCATTGTCGGGAACCAGCAGCGTCGTGAGGACGCGGAACAACGTCGTCTTGCCGGCGCCGTCCGGCCCGATGAGACCAAAGAGCTCGCCCTGCGCTACATCGAACGAAATGCCGTCGACAGCAGACACTTCGCCGAAGCGTTTGACTACGGCATCTACGACAACGACGCCCCCGGTGGAACTCACCGCGCCGCCACGCTCGAGGTGAGCTGAACATCCGCCGGCATGCCGAGCTTGATTTCACCCGTCTTGTTGGGCACCCGGATCTTCACTGCGTAGACCAGATTCGAGCGTTCCTCGCGCGTCTGAATCGGCGTCGGAGTGAACTCCGCTTCCGATGAAATCCAGGACACTGTTCCCGGTAATGTGCGTCGCTCGCCTTTACCTGTGTCGATGGAAACCTGCACTGTTGCGCCGATGCGCACGCGTGAGAGCTGGCCTTCTCCCACGTACGCGCGCAGCTCCATGACATCGAGGTTTGCAATCTTGTACAATGGCTGTCCCGGCTGTACGAACTCGCCGGGCTTCGCATACGTGACCAGCACTGTGCCTGCAATCGGGTTG
>JBBQYT010000225.1:0-4905 GCA_038208385.1 Longimicrobiales bacterium
ATACGATTGCACCTCATGCGGTTGTCGGGCGCCGAGCGCGAGCTATATTGCTCGCTTGGCAGAGAGCTGCTGGGCATTGCGCGGATCGCCGGACTGGATGAATCGCGCGCGGCCGAAATCGAGTCTTTGCTCGCGAACCAATGATGCGCCTGCACGTAAACATCGACCATGTTGCGACTGTCCGTCAGGCGCGTCGCACGGATGAGCCGGATCCCGTGCGCGCGGCCGTGCTTGCAGAGCTGGGCGGCGCCGATGGCATCACGGTGCACCTGCGCGAGGATCGCCGGCACATCCAGGATCGCGATGTGCGCCTGCTGGTTGCAACGAGCAGGAGTGGCGTGAACCTGGAGCTTGCAGCGGAAGGCGATGTACTTCGGATCGCCCTCGAGCTGAAGCCGAAGGAAGCGACGCTGGTGCCCGAGAAGCGTGAAGAAATCACGACGGAGGGCGGTCTCGCGTTAAGCGACAAAGGGCAGCGCAGGAAGATCGCAAAGGCTGTCGAGCAATTGCAGAACGCAGGCATTCGCACATCGCTGTTCATCGATCCGACGGAGGATGCGCTGCGTGCGTCGTCCGAGCTCGGCTCGAATGCGGTCGAGCTGCACACCGGCGAATTTGCGGAAGTGTGGAAGGTTGGCGCGTCGCTCGAACAGCGCAGTGCATTGCAGGAGCAGATCGCGCGGCTGCATCGCGCAGCATCGCTAGGCAGGGCGCTCGGCCTCGATGTCCACGCAGGTCACGGATTGACCTATGAGAACGTCCATCCGGTTGCGCAGATCGAGGAAATCGAGGAGCTGAACATCGGCCACACAATCATCAGTCGTGCGATGCTCGTGGGAATGCAACAGGCGGTGAGGGAAATGCGGACACTCATTCAGGAAGCACGCGCGGCCGGAGCGAAATCGTAATGGCGACTGTGCGCGAGTTTTTCAGCACGGAAGCGGGCGAGTATCTGAATCAGCTCGGCATCATCGTCGCGAATCTCAATGAGAGCGCGGCCGATCCTGCAGAGCTTCACAAGGTCACGCGCGCACTGCGCGGCAGTGCGCAGATGGCGCGCGAGGACCGCGTGTATCGCGCAGCGGTCGCACTCGAAGGCGCAGCGCGCGGCGTCGCAGCGAAGACCGTTCCCTGGCAGGGCGAGATCTCGAAGGATGTCAGCGCATCGATCGATGACCTGCGCGTGCTGGTGCAGGGGACCGAATCCAATGATGCCGCGGACGAGCGCGCACAGCGCGTGGTCGATTTGCTGAACCCGTACGCCAGGATTGCCGCTTCGACACTGCCCTCACAAGGCGATGCCGCCGAGACGCAGTTCCGGCAGTATGCGTCGACAGAAATCACGGGCATCGTCGAAGAGCTGGAAGCGGCCCTGCACGCGCTCGTCAAGGACCCGCGCAACCGCGAGCCACTGCGTGCGATCATGCGCAGGCAGCGCGCACTGTCCGGCGCTGCGCAATTGCCGACGCTCCCGTCCGTCGCGGAGACACTGCGCGCGCTCGAGGATATTACACGCCTCGTCGCACGTCTCGATGTTGCCGTGAAGTCCGAGTGGCTCGACGCCTACCGCTCCGCACGCGATGTGCTACTCGCTGCAAGCACTGCACTCCGCGCCGGCCAGGTGCCGGGTCCGGTTCCTGCACTCAGTCGCGTGCGCACGCTCCGCGAGGAATTGCTCGACCGCTACGGCTCTGGGGAAGATGGTCAGCCCGATGCGATTGGTGGCGTGTCACCCAGCTCACCGCCGACTTCGGCGCCACCGCCCGAAGTGGACGCACCGGTTACGGCAGCTCCCGCGAAAGCAATGACCGCCGAAACTCCTGCACCGAACGACGCCGACGTTGTTCCGATCGAGTCGTTGCTCTACACCCGTGAGGGCGCGTTGCGCCGCGCACTCGAGCTGCGCGGCGAGCTCGAAAAAGCAGCAGGTCCAACCGCGCTCGATGTCACGAACGAGCTCTTCGAATTGATCGGCCTGGCGCTGAAGTGACTGCCGCCAAAAAGAAGTCCGGCATCCTCGACTGGAAAGCCGGACTCGGCATCGCCGTCAGCGTCGTGCTGTTGTATTACGCATTGCGCGATGTCGATCGTCACAAGGTCCTGCACGAGATGGCGCAGGCCAATATCTGGCTCTACCTCGCCAGCATCTTCGTTGCAACGTTCGGCTTCGTCTTTCGCGCATGGCGCTGGAAGCCGCTGCTCGAGCCCACCCGCAAAGGAATCCCGTTCCGCCCGCGCTATGCAGCGATCTGCATCGGCTTCATGGCCAACAACCTGCTCCCTGCGCGCGTCGGTGAATTCCTGCGCGCGTATGCGCTCGCCCGTTTGCAGCCAATCACGACTGCAGGTGCAATAGCATCGCTCGTGCTCGAGCGTCTGTTCGATGGCGCGACCATCGTCGGCTTCGTTTTTCTCGCGCTCCGTTTCCCCGGCTTTCCCGATACCGGCACCGTGGGCGTGCGGCTTCACCAGATCGCATCCACACTCAGCATCGTGTTTGCCATCGTGGGCGTCCTTCTGCTTGCGATGGTGCTCTGGCCCAACGCCGTCGTGCGCTTCGCCGAGGACACTGCCGTAAAAATTCTGCCGGAGCGCTGGCGGGCTGGAGTCATCAAGGGCCTCGAGTCCGTACTCGCCGGACTCAGCGCGATCCGGAACCCGCTGCTCCTCATCCAGATCATCATTCTTTCGATTGCACTCTGGACTTCCGGTGCGCTCTCGTATTGGCTCGCGCTCAAGGCCTTCGGCATCAACATTCCGTTTCTCGGCGCCGTATTTCTCCAATCCATCATCTCCCTCGCCGTCGCGCTCCCGTCCAGTCCCGGATTCTTCGGGCCCTTTGAAGCCGGCGTAAAAGTGGGCCTCGTCCAGATCTGGGGCATCGAGGTCAACAAAGCCATCGGCTTCGCCATCGGCTTTCACCTCGGCGGCTTCATTCCCGTCACCGTGATCGGCCTCTACTACGTCTGGCGCTTCGGCATGTCCATTACGCGGACCGATGACGAGCGGATCGTCGAAGAAGCCATCGAAGGCAAGAGCACCGACCAGCCCCTTCCAGCCCCGTGAAGCTCGCAGCGCCCGCGAAGGTAAACCTTCACCTGCGCATTCTCGCCCGCGAAGAGTCGGGCTTTCACCAGCTTGAAACCCTGTTCTGTGCAATCGATCTTTGCGATGAGATCGTGCTCGCGCCTGCACCGCCCGGACTCCGCCTGCTCGTGCACGGTCCCGACCTCGGACCGCCCGAAAAAAATCTCGTCATTCGCGCGGCGCAAGCTTTTCAGGAAGCGACGGCGATCGAGCCCGGCCTCGAGATCAGCCTGCTGAAGCGCATCCCTGCAGGAGCAGGACTCGGCGGTGGATCCAGCGATGCGGCGGCAATGCTGCGCGGTTTGAATACGATGTACGGCCGGCCACTCTCGCAGGGTGCGCTGCTCGACATCGCAGCAAAGCTGGGCAGCGATGTCCCGTTCTTCATGTGTGGCTCGCCGCTCGCGCTCGCGTGGGGCAGAGGAGAGCGCCTGCTCGCGCTGCCGTCCCTGCCCGCGGCGCCCGTGCTCCTCGTGTTGTCAGCATTCGAGATCAGCACGCCCGTCGCCTACAAGGCGCTCGCCGATCACCGCAGAAACGAACCCTCGCCCGTTGCCTCAGCAGTACAACGCCTCGGATCCCTCGCCTCGTGGAGCGGCGTCGCCGACATTGCTCAAAACGACTTCGAGACCGTGATCTTTTCAATGCACCCGCAGCTCGGTGACATCAAAACGGAGCTGCTGGATCAGGGCGCCATCGTCGCCCTGCTGTCCGGCAGCGGCTCCGCCCTGTTTGCCGTATTCCCCGACGAAGAAACGCTCGCCACCGTCGGCCCGCTTATCGAAGAGCATTTCCCGGGCACCCGCGCAATTTCCGCCAGCACGATCTCGTAAGCGAAATTAGGACGCTCGTCCGTCCGCGCGGGAGGACGAACGCCACGAACGCCATCGCCTACAAAATCCCCTAACAATGCCTATTGTAACCACTTAGGAATTCCCCGCAGCTTCGGTCCCGCGCATGCATACCACACATGTGAACATTTGAACACATCAATCTATTTCTGGAGACGATCATGAAATCCCTCGTCCTCGCCGCTACCGCTGGCGCGCTTGTGGCGCTCGTGCTCACCGCCGACAGCGCGCAGGCCCAGGTTGTTGCGCGCAACACGGTCTCGGTCTCGCGCGGGTCCTTTGAGCTCGAGGGGTTTGGCGGTTACCTCCTGAGTCAGAAGTTCATTGATGGGCCGTTTGGCACGAATATCGGAATGGTGAATGCGCCGATGTACGGCGTGCGTGCGGGTCTTCCGCTCGCGCCCGGCGCCAGCCTCATCGGCACCATCGCATACGCGAGCGGCAACGTGCAGGCGGGTCTGCCGATCATTGGTGGAATCTCCGTCGGCGATACGAGAGCATACATCTACGACGCGTCGGTTCAGCTGCGCGCAGATGGCTGGGACAAGCGTCCGGGAATGAAGCTCATTCCGCTCGCGCAGCTCGGTGCAGGTGCAATTCATCGCGATGTGACTGTCGCAGGCTTCACCGCGAAGGCCACGAACTTCGAAGTGTCCGGCGGCGTTGGTGCAGACTTTCCGTTCACACGCGAGCTGTCGTTCCGCCTGATGGCCAAGGACTACTACGGGAAAGCGAACTTCGGCTCGCTCGGCACACTGCAGGCTGAAACGAAGTACGTGCACTCGCTCGCACTGACCGGCGGGCTGCGGTACCAGTTCTAAATCCACGAACGATCGAGCTCCGGCTCGACTGATGCACATAGAACAACGGCGCGCCACTCGGTTGATTCGAGTATGGCGCGCCGTTAGTTTCTGCGCTCGTTACTCCCGCGTCGTCTAATGGCAGGACGGGGGCCTTTGGAGCCCTT
>JBBQYT010000226.1:0-4891 GCA_038208385.1 Longimicrobiales bacterium
GTCGTGAGACCTGCGAATGAGCCACCACTCCGCTGCACGGCCTCGAGCAATGCAGGAATCGTCGTGTGTACCTGCTCGACCGTCAGCGCCGCCCCTGTCGGCGATTGCCGCACCGCCTGCACGCCCGGTAACGCCAGCAACTCTTCGCGCGTGAGCAACGCCGAGCCCTCCGCCATCAGGAATTCGACGACATGGTCCGCGCCAAGCGATGCGATCAACTCTGTCGGAGTGCCGAGCGCGATCACTTTGCCCTGGTCCATGATCGCAACGCGATTGCACAGACGTTGCGCCTCTTCCATGTAGTGCGTCGTCAACAACACCGTGCCGCCCTGCGCCAAATAATTTTCGATCAGCTCCCAAAGCGCGCGCCGCGACTGCGGGTCGAGTCCTGTGGTCGGCTCATCGAGGAACAGCAGGTCCGGAGAGCTCACGAGCGCACACGCGACGGCAAGGCGCTGTTTCTGCCCGCCCGACAGCTTGCTCACCCACGCTTTGCGCTTGTCCGTCAGCTGCACGGCTTCCATCACTTCTTCCGGCTCGCGACCCGCGCGATAAAAACTGCGGAACAGTCGAATCGTTTCTTCGACAGTCAGTTTTTCCGCGAGCTGAGTCTCCTGCAATGAAATGCCGAGGCGCTCGCGCAGCTCGTGCTCATCGCCTTCCCACTTGAGACCAAGCACCTCGACGATGCCCGCATCGCTTTCGAGCAGGCCTTCGAGGATTTCAATCGTCGTGGTCTTTCCGGCTCCGTTTGGTCCGAGCAAACCAAAACACTCTCCGCGCCGAACGGCGAGGTCTACGCCCTGGACGGCGTGCACATCGGCGTAGCTCTTTTTGAGCCCCTCGCAGCGCACCGCGAGCGTTGTAGTCTCATTCATTGTGATCATGGCGCGGAAAGATGCCTTGCGCGCCCGCGCGTTGCAATGCCAGTGTATGAGCATGCCAAATCCTGCCGTGTCCAGCCGCGCAAACACCCGAATTCTCGGGTACACATTCGCCCTCTGCGCAGGCCTGCTCTGGGGTACCACCGGCCCGCTCAGTACCGCACTCTACAGCGAGGGTGGCCAGGTCACATCCGTCGGGTTTTGGCGGATCGCACTCGCGACACTCGGGTTCCTCGTGTATGGCCTGTTCCGGCGCGATCTCTTCCGCGTGGACATGCGCGGCGTTCTCGTTATCGGCGCATTTGGCGGCGCGCTCGTCGCTCTCTTCGAGGTGCCGTATCAATTTGCGATTCGCGGCGTGGGTATCGCCCCCGCCGTCGCGTTGCTTTACACAGCACCCGTCATGGTGGCATTTCTTGCGCGACCACTGCTTGGCGAAGCGCTCACTCGCACGCGCCTGATGCTTTCCATCGTCGTCATGATTGGCGTCGCGCTCACCGTGACTGGAACCGTGCTGCCTGACCCCGGCACTGAAGTCCGTGACGTGAGCAGATTTGTCGGCATCGTGGCCGGCCTGATTACGGCACTCAGCTTTGCGGGCTCGACACTTCTCGCGCGCTGGGCCGTCCCACGCTACGGCGCAGTTCGCACGCTCTTTCTCGAACTTCTCGGCGGAACCATCATCCTCGGCATCATGCTGCCGCTCACGAATCACACACCTGAAGCGCCGCCGAACATTGCAGGCTGGATGTACATCATCGCACTCGGACTCGGCGCAGTCCTCGCCGCCAATTTTTGCTTTTTTGCCGGGGTAAAAAGAATCGATGCGGCGCCAGCAGCAGTGGCGGCGAGCGTCGAGCCAGTCGTTGGTGCAACGCTCGGCGTGTTTCTGCTGCAACAACATCTCACGGCACTCGGGTGGTTTGGCCTGTTGCTCGTCGTAGGCGGTGTTGCAGGTGAATACGTAAAAGAGGCTTCCGCGCCAAAACACAGTGAGGTTCCAGAGCGAGCCACAGTCTGACGTGGCGCACGCCTGGAATTGATACGACGTCCTTCCAGCCCATAATTTTTTGCAGTCACGGCGAAGATGCGTGGACAACAGATACAGCATCTCTGATGCGATGACGCCTTGCACCTCTCCAGCAGCTGTGATATGTGAGAAACGGGTGCTTCGATTCTTGCAGTAAGCCCCACAGCCGGCGATGCAAAATCCACACAGGGAGAGTCAATGGGGGGAAGGAGCAAGGCAGCGCCCGCTGGGGGGCTCCGGCGGGTGATCATTGAGGGAGTGGAGCCCGAGATCGACGGGGGTCAGTTCCCAATCAAGCGAACAATCGGCGAGCCAGTGGTTGTCGAGGCCAACATCTTCACGGATGGGCACGACGCCATTTGCGCATTTCTTCTTTACAGGAACGAGCGTCACCGGACGTGGACCGAAGTCGAGATGACCGCGCTGGCGAACGATCGCTGGCGCGCATCTTTCGAGGTAGATCGTCTCGGCACCTACTGCTACACACTCCTTGCCTTCCACGACCCGATCAAGACCTGGCGTCGCGACCTGCTGAAGCGCGTGCAGGCTTCTCAGGATGTGAGCGTCGACCTCCTCATCGGTGCCGAGCTTCTCGACAAGGCTGCTACCCACGCGCATCAGACCAGCACCGTCGAGCTGACCGAATGGGCAGCACTGCTCCGGAGCGATGTTTCTGCCGACGAACGAGCACTCGCTGTCCTGGACGAACGCGCAACTTTTCTCGACTGCACGTACGCAGGCCGCGAATACGCAACCCACTATGGAAAAGAGCTCGCCGTCACCGTCGACCGCGAGCGCGCACGCTTCAGCACCTGGTACGAGATGTTCCCGCGTTCGGCATCGCCCGTTCCCGGACGGCACGGGACATTTGCGGATGTCGAAAAACATCTGCCCTACATCGCGAACATGGGATTTGATGTGCTGTACATGCCGCCGATCCACCCCATCGGATCGACATACCGCAAAGGCAAGAACAACACACTGACTCCCGAGACTGATGATTCTGGCAGTCCATGGGGCATCGGTTCAGCGGAAGGCGGACACAAGGCGATTCACAGCGAGCTCGGCACGTTCGAGGATTTTCACCAGCTGGTTGCACGCGCAAGCAACTATGGAATCGAGATCGCACTCGACATCGCATTCCAGGTGTCACCCGACCATCCATACGTGAAAGAACATCCCGAATGGTTCCGGTACCGGCCCGATGGCACCATTCAGTACGCCGAGAATCCGCCAAAGAAATACCAGGACATTTATCCGTTCGATTTCGCATCGGAGGATTGGTGGCGTTTGTGGCAGGAGCTCGAGAGTATCATTGAGTTCTGGATCGAACACGGCATCCGGATCTTTCGTGTAGACAACCCTCACACGAAGGCGCTCCCGTTCTGGGAGTGGCTCATCGCAAACATCAAGCAAGACTATCCGGAGGTCATCTTTCTCTCGGAAGCGTTCACACGTCCTCACCCCATGTATCGACTGGCGAAGATCGGCTTCACGCAGTCCTACACGTACTTCGCGTGGCGCAACCTGAAATGGGAGCTCGAGCAGTACTTCGAGGAGCTTACGCAAAGCGATGTCGTCGAGTACTTCCGCCCTAACCTGTGGCCGAACACTCCCGACATTCTGACCGGGATGTTACAGACAGGCGGGCGCCCCGCCTTCATGATGCGCTATGTTCTCGCGGCGACGCTCGGCGCAAGCTGCGGCATCTACGGTCCGGCATTCGAGCTGCTCGAGCACTCGCCGCGCGAAGCGAAAAGCGAAGAGTACCTGCACTCCGAGAAATACCAGCTTCGCGACTGGAAGCTCGATGACCCGGCGAGCCTCAGCGAGTTCATCGGGCGCGTCAACACCATTCGGAAAGACAATGTCGCATTGCAGTTCGATCGAACACTACAGTTTTACAAGATCGACAACGAGCAGATCATCGCATACTCAAAGTACAGTGATGATCCTGCGAACCTCATCCTCGTAGTCGTCAACCTCGATGTGCACAACACACAGTCAGGCTGGATCGAGCTACCACTCCGTGAGCTCGGCATTCCGGGTGATGCGCCGTTCGAAGTCTATGACGTTCTTGCCGATGCGCGCTACAAGTGGAGCGGTGCATGGAACTACGTCGAGCTGAACCCGCACGTTGTGCCCGCGCATATTTTCCGCATCGAGCGCGATCCGGCGATCGCGCACGAGCTGCCAGAGCCCATAACTTCCTGAACGAAAACTAATGGCCAACGATCAGCCCGTCCGCCTGGAAGACGATCCGCTCTGGTTCAAGGACGCCATCATCTACGAGGCGCACGTCCGCGCATTCTCCGACAGCAACGCGGACGGCATCGGTGATTTCCGGGGGATGACGGAAAAGCTGGACTATCTCGAAGACCTGGGCATTACCGCACTCTGGCTGTTGCCGTTCTATCCATCGCCCGGCCGCGATGATGGCTACGACATTGCCGACTACTCGCACATCAATCCGTCGTACGGCACGATGCGCGACTTCAAGGATTTCCTGCGCGCGTCACACCGGCGCGGCATCCGCGTCATCAATGAGCTCGTCATCAATCACACGTCGGACCAGCATCCGTGGTTTCAGCGCGCACGTCGCGCCAAGCCCGGATCCGCTGCGCGCGACATGTATGTGTGGAGCGACACGCCCGAGAAGTACGAAGAGGCGCGCATCATCTTCAAGGACTTCGAGCCATCGAACTGGTCGTGGGATGGCGAAGCACAGGCGTACTACTGGCACCGCTTTTTTTCGCACCAGCCCGACCTGAACTTCGACAACCCGCGCGTCCACGATACGATCATCAAGCTGATGGAGTACTGGTTCAACATGGGCGTCGACGGCATGAGGCTCGACGCCATACCGTACCTCTACGAGCGTGAAGGCACCGACTGCGAGAACCTGCCCGAGACGCACGTATTCCTGAAGAAGCTGCGCGCACACATCGATGCAAATTTCCAAAACCGCATGCTGCTC
>JBBQYT010000227.1:0-4876 GCA_038208385.1 Longimicrobiales bacterium
GTGCGGTCCGAATCCCCGTCGTCGCAATCGGCGGCATCAGTCCCAAAAATGCCGCCCTCACTGCCCAGGCGGGCGCTGCCGGGGCCGCCGTCATCAGCGCCCTGATGCATGCGGCCGACGCTGCCGACACCACGCGCCGACTTCTCGCCTGCTTCACATAGCCCCGGGAACAAGCACCGAGAGCCGCGCATCGGTGCGGCCTGCGCTCGATTCCTGGTGGACGATCTAGCGCACAACACCTGCAGTACGCGCCGCTAACACTCCGCTCGGTACGCAGTTCGACAGCTCTCGAAACATCCGCAGATATTGCTGTGCAGTCCAGTCCGCGTCGAAGGACAGCGCACACTTCTGTGCCACCAACGCCATGCGAACCCGCCGGTCATCATCGTCTAAACGTGCTTTTGTCTCCCGCGCGAGCGCAGCAATATCGCCAACAGGCACAGCAACCGACGTACTTCCGTTCCAATCGGCGATGTGCCCGACTGCAGTTCCGACCGTCGGAACACCCGCAACAGCGGCCTCGAGCACGACCAGCGGACCGGTCTCGTGCCGGGACGTCACAAGCAACAGGTGCGCGCGCTCAAAGAACGGTCGCATCCCGGTGTGTTGCATGAAGCCGTGAAAGGTTACGTGATCCTGCAGCTCGAGCTCCGCCGCAAACGACTGTATTTCGCCATTCAGCGTGTCTTCGCCAATCACATCGAGGTGCAGACTGACGCCCTGCCGAACCAGCTCGCGAATCGCCAGCAGCAGTGTCCGCTGATCCTTGACCTGGTTCAGACTCGCCACGTGTAACAGCCGCGCGGTCTCGCCTGCGCGGCGCGAGCGTGGCGCTAACGCGGGCCAGCGGTCCTGTGCAACGCCGAGAGGAACCACCTCTGTTGCAATGTTGAGCGCTGCAGCCTGGGCCTGCGTCGCTGCACTCGGCACCGTCACGCGCGACGCATTCGCGATGGCGATGCTCAGCCAGGCACGGCCGCGCGCCGTCTGTCGCATGCCGTACTTGATGTCTGGAATATCCGCCAGCTCGCCGCCGGCAATGGCAACGACGGCAGGAACGTTCAGCAACTTTCCCGTCAGTCCGGCAATGACCCCTTCGGGTGCAGCCCACAGCGCGTGCAGCACATCGAATGCGCCGCGGCGATGCTCAGCTGCAATTGCAGCAATGGCGCGCGCCCGACGCGGCCTCGCACCGATATTGTGAATGCACGCGCCGAGCAGCGCATACTTCGCGGGCTTCGGCTCCTGTCGAAGCGCGAACACGTGCACTTCCGCCTGTTCGGCAAACCGCTCAATCATCCATAGCACGCACGGAATCACCCGATCGGTGCCACTGCGATCGACGCCACCCGGCACGACGAGACCGATCTTCATCGCTTTGCCGCGAGCGCCAGGTAAGCAGACCGCAGTTTCCGGCCGAGCGCATGAAACGACAGGTGTTCCTCGAAGTGGGCGCGCGCGCGATTGTGAAGCTCGGTGCGATTCCGCTGGGCGAAGCTCGTGATGAGACGCGCAAGAATGGCCGAATCGCCCGGCGGGAATAGACCACCAACGGTGCCATCCCCCGTCAGTTTTCGGAGCGCGGGAATATCGGTGACAAGCGGTGTCACACCGCACGCGAGAGCTTCCATGACCGCGAAGCAGCAACTTTCGTGGTGGCTTCCCAACACCAGGAAGTCCGTTGCGCGAAGCAAGTACTCCACCTCTGCGTGCGGCACTGCGCCGAGCAGATGCACTCTGTCCGCGAGCCGCGGATCGCGTGCGATTCGCTCCTTCACCAGCGCCAGCAGCGGCGATCTCGTATAGCAAACCCACAGATGAATATCGGGAAGCGTAAGCGATGCGCGACCAACGGCATCGAGCACTGTCAACGGATCCTTGTTCTCATCGAGTCGACCAACCCACATCAGGCACGGATCGCCATATACTCCGGTCGCACGACGCGCATCGCGCCAGTTGCCCGGCTCGAACCTGCTGGACGCCGGTGGCAGCTCGAACACTTCCGTCTCTGCCGGCAGAATGCCACGCGTGAGGAAGGGCTCGGCCTGTTCGAGGGCGGTACACATGACTCCGGAAAGCACGCTGAGGCCGGACACGTGAAGGGGACGTCGCCACCATGATGGCAAACGGTCGGCGTGGTCCTGCGCAACAACGGAAACATCAGGCAGCGCACTGGCAAGCCTGCGTGTCTGCAGCGGAAAGGAAAGCCCGCGCACGTGCGCAATGTCCGGCTCCGCCGCTGCTGCACGCGCTACAAGCTCTGTCCATCGGCCTGCAAAGTGACACGTTATGCCGTTGTGCACTACAACCGCATCGCGATGTGCGGCCTGAATGACCTCTACACTCACGCCCGCAGTTCGTGCAGACTCCGCCGCGTGCGTGAGCGTCGTCCACGCACGCAGCAATTCCTCGGGCGAGCGTCGAAGGCGATCGCGATGAAACCCGACGTGCACGACGCGAAGATGTCTGTCATCGCCCGAAGCGCTCACACGCGACTCGCAAGTACAGAATCGATCTGGGCCCGCATCCCGGTCTGAAACGTCATGGTGCTGAAACGCTGGGCGTTCGCCTGCAGGTTTACGACATCGAAGCTCATCTGCTCGAATCGTTCGACAGCTTCGACCAGGCTCGCCACAGTGTGATGCTTGAAAAACACACCCGTGGAATGCCTCGATTCACTGTCGTCGCCACCAATCACCGTCTCGAGCGCTCCCCCTGAAGCGTGCGCGATGACAGGCGCGCCTGCGGCCTGCGCTTCGACCGCCGTGATCCCGAAGTCTTCAGTCGCGGGAAATATGAATGCGCGGCAGCGCGACATCAGGTCTGCCACCTCATCATCACTGCGCCAACCGGCAAACTCGATGTTGTGTCCCGCGCGCGCCTGTAGCCGCCCACGCTCTGGGCCTTCGCCAACAATGATCAGGCGCTTGCCCAATGCATTGAACGCTTCAACGGCGAGGTCGATTCGCTTGTAGGGGACGAGCGCGCTGACGACCAGGTAGAACTCCTCGCGCGTGCCCGCCGGAGTGAAGCGATCCACATCCACTGGCGGATATACCACGGCAGCATCTCGGTCGTAGTACCGCCCGATCCGGTCACGGATGTAGCGAGAGATTGCGACAAAGGATGTGACGCGCGCCGCAGTCCTTACATCCCACCGTTGCAGGCGGTTCGCGACTGCGGGCATAACCGCACGAATCACAGGGCCCGCCCGTCCGGGTCCGAAGTACGCATCGTATTGATCCCAGATGTAGCGCATCGGCGTGCAGCAGCAGCACACGTGCGGCACATCCCGCGGCGTGCGCAGGCCCTTCGTCACACAGTGACTGATCGAAAGTACGAGGTCGAACGAGTCGAAATTGAAGCGCTCGATCGCGGATGGAAAGAGCGGTAGATAGTACCGGTAGCGCTCTGCAGCCCGCGGCATGCGATTGATGAACGACGTGTGGATCGGTCGCGCTTCGATGAATTCAGAGACGGTGCCAGGCACGTGCAGCAGCGTAAACAGCTCTGCGTCCGGATACATCTGGAGCAGAACTTCGAGCATGCGCTCTCCGCCGCGCATACCGGTCAGCCAGTCGTGAGCAACGGCTACGCGCATCAGCTTACCGCCCGATCCGTAACCGTTGCCCTGCTCCGGGCGACGGCCTCGCACGCATCCAGCACCTGCTGTACCGAGGTCTCCCAGCGATAGCGCGCAGTGACGACCCCGCCCCGTGCAACCAGCCGTTCCCGCTCTGCCGAATCCGAAAGCAGCCGCGTCAGCGCAGCAATCCACAGATCGACATTGAGCGGAAGAATTACGGCGGAATCGCCGAGCACTTCGAGAGCAGCATCGTACGGCGAAACCACGCACGGCGTACCGCACGCCAGCGCCTCGAGCGGCGGCCGGCCAAAGCCCTCCGCAAGCGATGGGAAGCAGAACACGCTCGCTCCGGAATACAGTGCGTGCAGGTCTTCATCCGAAACGTGCCCGACGTAGTGCGCCTCCCTCGGCGCGTCGCTGGATTTGCGGCCGCGCTGCACGCGCGCTTCGGCATCACCAACCACCACCAGATGCGGCCCGCGCGCCTCGCCATCAGGCCATTGGCTTAGCACCTTCAGCAGAAACTCGACATTCTTGCGCGGGTCGCCACCGCCAGTCGCGAGCAGGTACTGATCGGGAAGCGACCACTTTGCGCGCACACGCTCGATCGCTTCGGCATCTGCAGGGCGATTGAATGGCTCCAGCCCCTGGGTAATGATTCGAATCCTGCTCGCGGGAATGTCCAGGCAACGTATGAGCTCCTGCTTCGCCCACTCGGATACCGTCAACACCATCGCTGCGCGGCGCGCGGCGCGCGCGAGAGAAAATCGATACCATGCAGCAAAGCTGGGCGCGAACCAGTGTGGCTGCGTGAGCGGGAGAATATCGTGTACAAGAAGAACGTGTCCGCGCGACAAAACCGGAGCAGGTCCGGACAGCTGCAGCATGACGTCACAATGTTCTGCATACGCGCGCAACGGCAGCTCGAGCTGTTCCCATGGCTGCCAGCCGAGCATGCCTCGCACAGTGCGAACGTGTGCGGGTACATCAACGCTCACGCCGCGTGGCAGAAACACGGTCGTGTCGGCCACGTCGAACAGCCGCGCAGTGACCTCGCGCGCAACGCGCTGCACGCCCGTGACGCGCGCGCCATAGAAGCGGCCGTTCACGCCGATTCTCATTCCGCGTCAGCTTCCCTCGATGAACCTGCGACCGGCACGGCGCAGCCTGCGGCCGCAATCAGCATCACGACCTGACCCGTGCCGTGCGCGAACGGCCAGACCACAAAGCCCGCAAAACATGCCGTAGACAGCGACCACAGCAGTCCGCGCCGCAAACTCATCTCCTCCA